>JACCYX010000484.1 GCA_013696265.1 Chloroflexia bacterium | reverse complement strand
GGATCCTGGGCCGAATTGGCCGAGTGAAAGAGGAAGACGCGCGTATCGGCCGGGGAGAGATCGAACGACATGAGGGGAAACCCTTTCGTGCCTGGCCGTGACGCCGGAGCCAGGCTGGCAAGCGGTGGATTGCGACAGGATGCGGACGCGGCCACCTGGACGCGCCCGTTTCCGGTTGAGTATACGGCGCGGCTACCGCCGATGCCCGGTATCATGCACGCATCAGGCGGCGGAGTGGCGAGACAGCGGAGGCGACGGCGCGTGACGGCTCGGGTACTGGTGGTGGGCGGGGGGGGACGCGAGCACGCGATCGCCTGGAAGCTGGCGCGGAGCCCCGGCGTGGGCGAGATCGTCTGCGCGCCCGGCAATCCGGGGCTGGCCGAGCTGGCGGAATGCGTGCCGGTGCCGGTCTCCGACCTCGACGGCCTGGTCCGGCTGGCGACGGACCGGAAAGTGGACCTGGTGGTGATTGGGCCGGAGGACCCGCTCGCCGCCGGGTTGGCCGACCAGCTCGACGCGGCCGGCATCGCGGTCTTTGGGCACACAGCCGCCGCCGCCCGAATCGAGAGCAGCAAATCGTGGTCGAAGGAGGTGATGGCCGCCGCCGGGATCCCGACCGCACGGTCCCTCGTCGCCACCGATGTCGCGTCCGGGCGGCGGGCGATTGCCGAGATCGGCGGCGACGGCCCGGTGGTGATCAAGGCGGACGGGCTGGCGGCGGGCAAGGGCGTGGTGGTGTCCGGGGACCGGGCGGAGGCCGAATCGGCGCTGGCGTCGTTCTTCAATGAAGGAGCCCCTGGCCAGACGGTGGTGATCGAGGAGCGGCTGACCGGTCCTGAAGTGTCGATCCTCCTGCTCACGGACGGCGAGACGGTGCGGATGCTGCCGCCGTCGTGCGACCACAAGCGGGCCTTCGACGGCGACCAAGGGCCAAACACCGGCGGGATGGGCGTCTACACCCCGACGGCGCGGGTCGACGCGGCGCTCCTGGCAAGGATCGAGGAGACGATCGTGCGTCCCGCCGTGCGCGAGATGGCGCGACGGGGAACGCCGTTGCGCGGCGTGCTCTACCCCGGCCTGATGCTGACCGCCGACGGCCCGAAGGTGATCGAGTTCAACTGCCGCTTCGGCGATCCGGAAACCCAGGTCGTGCTTCCCACCACGGTTGGCGACCTGGGGGCGTGGGCGATGGCGGTCGCGAACGGGACGCTGGCCGCCACCCCGATGCCCACCGGTTCCGGTGCGGCGGTGGGAATCGCGCTGGCGTCCGGGGGCTATCCCGGTACGTACGAGACTGGGTTCCCGATCCGCGGGCTGGAGGACACGGCCGCCGATCCCGACGTGATTGTCTTCCACGCCGGCACGCGGCGGGCCGGTTCCGGCGAGATCGTGACCGCCGGCGGCCGGGTCTTGACGGTGGTGGGGCTCGGCCCCGACCTGGTCACTGCCCACGCCCGGGCCTACGAAGCGGCGGACCGGATCACGTTCGCGGGCAAGATGATGCGCACCGACATCGCGGCGGCAGAGGTTGCCGTCCGGTAGGGCCACGCGCCCATCACGTCACCCCGAGCGTAGTCGAGGGGTCTCCGGCCGCAGGGCCACAACCACCAATGCTCACTGCGGTGAGGAGATTCCTCTGGTCGGCTTCGCCTCCTTGGGTTCTAGGGGTCGTCGCACCACGGCGTCTGTTCAGCGAACAGTAGCGCATCAAGGGCGGCGGCGGGGGTGATCCAGCCCAGCGTCTTGCGCGGTCGCCCATTGAGTTCACGGGCGACGTCACGGAGGTGGTCCGCCGAATGGACCGACAGATCGGTCCCTTTGGGGACATACTGCCGCCGCAGCCCATTGGTGTTCTCGTTCGAGCCCCGCTGCCAGGGCGACCCCGGATCGCAGAAGTAGACCGGACTTCCCGGGGCGATCGAGAACGCGTGGTGGTGGGTCATCTCCGCTCCCTGTCCCAGGTCAACGACTGCTTCAGGCGGTCGGGCAGGGTGCCGATCGTCGTGATCACCCCATCCCGCACCGCCTCAGCGTCATAGCGGTCCGGCAAGTGGACGAGCAGCACGTAGCGCGTCGTCCGCTCGACCAGGGTGCCGATCGCCGAACGGTTGGCCTGGCCGATAATCAGGTCGCCCTCCCAGTGACCCGGCACCGCCCGATCGGCGACCGCGGCCGGACGCTCGCTGATCAGGATCGGGGGCTCGGCAAAGCGCGGTCGGCGATGGTCCCCCCGCCGTTTGCGGATGGCCCGTCCGGTGCGCAAGCACGTTCGCAGTTCGCGACGCAGGGCGCCGCGTCCTTGAACGTAGAGCGCCTGGTAGATCGTGTCGTGGCTCACCCGCGACTCCGGTCGGTCGGGAAAGGTCTGTTTCAGCCAGCGGCTGATCTGTTCCGGACTCCAGCGTTGGATCAGGCCCCGCTCGATCCGGTCCCGCAGCTCGGGATGGTCGGCAATCTTGCTCGCGCGGGGCCGGACCAGGCGTCCATCCGCCAACCGTGGCGCGAGGTGCGGGGCATACGACCCGGTCGCCGGACTCGTGTTCCGGGCCAGCTCACGGCTGATCGTCGACGGCGACCGGCCCAGCTTCCGGGCGATCTGGCGAATCGAGACGTGCTCGCGCCGCAAGTCGGCAATCGCACAGCGCTCATCGAGATCCAGATACCGTCCCGACCGGAACACCCCTGGCGGCACGCGGCCGCCATACTCGTGCTTCCAGCGCAGGCAATGTCGCGGGTGCCGGCCCATCGCCCGGCTGGCTTCGGCATTGTTCATACCGCTCAGGATGAGCGTCCAGTACTGCCGTCGCCCGGCCACGTCTTTGATTCGACCACGCTGGCCCACACGTTCACCCTTCGGTTAGGTGGTGCGACGACCCCTGGAATTCACCCCCCCGGCGGAATGACATTTTACGAAGCGGCGGATTTTGCGGGAACATTCGGGGCGTCGCCGATGCGGTGGCTGAGGGTGCCGAGTTCGTTGTCGATCGCGCTGAGGTCGGTCTGGAGGCCGGTCAGCTTCGTTTGCGAGGAGCGGACGAAACGGGTGTAGGGGGCGATCGCGTCGTCGATGCGGTTCACCGAGCGCTCC
>JACCYX010000458.1 GCA_013696265.1 Chloroflexia bacterium | reverse complement strand
GGATCACCCGCGTCGGCCCCGCCCAGGCAAACAGGGCCACGATCAGGGCCATCGTCGTCACGTTGATCTCCCGCACATACGACGAAATCACGATCAGGATCGCCAGGGTGGGGATCGTCAACGCCGTGTCCGAAAGCGTTCGGATTACGTAATCCGGCCAGCCGCCGAGATACCCCCCGGTGAAGCCGAGCACGATGCCCACCCCGATGCTCACGAGGCCGACGATGAGGCCGACCCGAAGCGTGGCCGGCGCCCCGGTGATGATCAATGCCAGCAAATCGCGTCCGCTGGTTTCGGTGCCCAGCGGGTGGTCCAGGGTGCCGCCCTCCAGCCAGAACGGCGGGAGGTTGAGGGGCGAGCTCGCCACGCGCGCAAGGTCGGTGTCCCAGAGGAAACGCCCGAGCACACCAACCAGCACAATCGCCCCGATCATCGCGCCGCCGACCGCGAGCTTGCCGTTGAGCCATGTCGCCGTCCATCGCCGGCTGGGCGGGGCGGCGTCAGCCGTCCCCCGCTCGACACTCAGCATCGCCACGGATCACCTCTTTTCGTAGCTGATCCGGGGATCGAGCAGCGGATACAGCAGGTCGATGACCAGGACGGCCAACGCGCTGGTCGCGATCAGGATGAAGACCACGCCCTGGATCACGGTGTAGTCGGACGTGATAATGCCCTGGTACAACAGGTAGCCCATCCCCGGATACCCGAAGATGTATTCCACCAGCACGGTTCCGCCCACGATGCTGCCCAGGCTCAGCGCGAGCGACGTCAGTTGGGGCAGGATCGCGTTGCGTATCTCGTAACGGAACAGGATCCGCATGGGATTCAGGCCCTTCGCCCGGGCCAGGGTCAGGTAATCCTCACCCGCCACGGTGACCATCATCCCCCGCATCCCGAGCGCCCAGAATCCCATGCTGGCGATCACGATCGAAAGGGCCGGGAGCGTCCCGTGCTCGATCGCGCTCCAGATGAACGCCCAGTTGAATCCCGGGTCCGTACCGAGGTCGTAGGCGCCGGCGATCGGGAACCAGCCCAGGCCGAACGCGAGCAGGTAGATGAGCACGATGCCCAGGATGTAGAAGGGAATCGCCGTGAACGTCAGGGTCAGCGGCAGCAGCAGCTTGAGCAGGCCCGGCGTTTGGCGCCAGGCCAACAGGGACCCGACCAGCGTGCCGAGCAGGAACGAGATGATCGTGGCCACGGTCAGCAACGCGATCGTCCAGGGAATCGCCTGGCCGATCATGGACTGGACCTCGATCGGGAATTGCGACAGGGAGTAGCCGAAATCCAGGGTGACGATGTTCTGCATGTAGCGGAGATACTGGACCGTCAACGGCGCATCGAGGCCAAAACGCTCGCGCCAGGCGGCGATGATCTGCTCGCTCCCTTCGACGAATCCCTGCTGCGCGCTCAGCCGGCTGATCATGGCCGCCGTCGGGTCGCCCGGCGCCAGGTGCGGGATGATGAACACAATCGTGGCGCTCAGCCAGATCGTGAAGAAGAACATCGCGATCCGTCTGATCAGGTAGCTTGCGGTGATGCCTCTCATGGGTCCCATCTCCCGGCTTCCCACCATCGTGGCGGGGGTGCGGCAGGCGTGTTGCCCTCCCGCCGCCGCACCCCGAGCGCGGTGACGCTGGCCGGCCTGACCGCTTGGTCGCCACAAGGGCGGCCACTACCAGCCTGGTAGCGCGGTGGCGGGACTGCCGGCCAGCGTTGACGTGCCACTAGTTGCCAGTAGGCTGCAGGTTGTGGATGATCTTGTGCGCGCTGTTCCACCACGTCGGCGGATGCAGGTAGTTGTTCTCCTGGCTTGGCCACCCCGTCCAGTAATAGGTGTCGAATGGCACGAGTTTCTTCGCCTGGGTCACAGGGAGGAAGGGCAGCTCCTGGAGCCAGATTTCCGACGCCTGGACGAACAGCTCGCTGACTTGCGGATCGCCGAGCGGGAGCGTCGCCATCTCGGTGACCGGCTGGCTGTACGCGTCGCTCTCCCAACGGATGTGGTTGTTGTTGCCAGGGGTGCGCTCACCGACCGGCGTCAGCCACTGTGCCGTGTAGCGGTCCATGGAGAGCCAGGGCTCATTGACGGAACCGCAGGCGTCCCAGTCGACGACCGCTTCATACTCGCCCTGGGCCTTGTTCACGTCCCAGGTGGCGCCGGCCAGGGAGCGGGTGGTCGCGTTGATCCCGATTTCCTGCAACTGCTCGACAACCACCTGCGCGACGCGTTGCAGCTCGATGAAGGACTCGTGGGTCGAAATCAGCAACCGCAACTGCTCGCCGTCGCGCGCGTAGTAGCCGTCGTCGCCCATCGTGTAGCCGGCCTCTTCGATGAGTTGCCGGGCCATGTCCGGGTTCGTCTGGAAGACCGGATGCTGATCGTACAGCCCCCGCTCGTCCAGGAGTCCAACCAGCTCCTCCAGCGGCGGATAGGCGGGGAAGAAGTACCGCGCCGGCGTGGTCGAACCTTCGTAGGCGATCACCACTACCACGTCGCGGTCGATCGCGTAACTGACGGCCTGGCGCATCGCCGGCTCACCCCACGGCGCCACGGTGTGGTTGAGGGAGAGCAGGCGCGCGCACGGATCGAGCCACGAGTACGGCAGATCGGCCACCCAGGCAATCATGTCGGGGTTCTGGGCCTTGAGCGCCTCGAAGGCGCCCAAGGTCATGTCCATCACGCTGTCCAGCTCGTGGTTCGCCGCGCGCGCCGCCTTGATCTCCTCGGTCTCGTTCGCGACCCAGACCAGGCGTTCGGGTTGCGGCAGGGGCAGGAACCCGGTCGCCGCGCCCCACCATTCCGGATCGCGCTCGTACACGAATTCGGTCGCGCTGACACTCGCCAGCGTGTAGGGCCCGGTGAACACCGGCCACCCCATGCCCTCGTCGTAATTCTCGAAGGTGAGCGGATCCTGTCCCCGCCAGATGTGCTCGGGCAGGATCGGCAGGCTGCCGGCGACCCTGACCGAGAAGTAGTCGAGCTGGAACCGGGGATTGACGTCGGTGAGCGTAAATTGAACCGTGAGCGCGTCCACCTTCTCGACACCAGCCACCCATTCCTGCATGGACGCGGCATTGGCCAGCTCCAGCGGGCCATCGACCAGCAGCTGGATCGTGAAGACGACATCGTCGGCGTCGAACGCCTCGCCGTCGCTCCAGGTGATGCCCTCGCGCAGCTTGAGCGTCCAGACATCGAGCGTCTCGTTTGGGGCAAACGTTTCGCCGAGCCAGGGCTCGACTTCGCCGGTCTCATAATTGAGGATGAAGAGCGGTTCCATCAATGCCTGGTTGTACCCCGCGTCTCCCCGGAAGCCGGGCACGAGCGGGTTCCACAGCGTGGGCGATTGCGAACGCCCCGCGTCGATGTCGAAGATCACCGTCCGGCTCCGTTCGGCATCCTGGGCCGCGGACGCGCCGTGAGCCCGCAAGGCGGCGCCGATCGCGCCCAGGGACATGCCGGCGCCGATGCCGCGGGCAATGAAGTCCCGCCGCGTGACATCGCCGTGCCGCAGGGTATGAACCAGTTCGCTTGTGCCTGCCGTTGTCATGGATCGTTCTCCTGGAGAGGGTGAAGAGCACAGTCTCGATGTTTTCATGTGCCGGCTGGGCCACCTCCTTCACCCGAACCCGCGCCGGCCAGAGGAGGGTGGGCCGGCATATCGGCGGGCACGAAATCGAGCTCGACGCGGGCACGGTCGCCGCGCTGCAGGACCCGGGAGTATTCGAGGGGAGTTCCGTTCGCGAGGTACATCACGGTATCGAGGAGGAGGAGGGGGCTGCCCATGGCGATGTCGAGCAACCCCGATTCCCGCTCCCCGGCGGCAACCGCCTCCAGGCTGTGCTCCCCTCGCGCACTATGCAGTC
>JACCYX010000443.1 GCA_013696265.1 Chloroflexia bacterium | reverse complement strand
GAATGGCGGCCTGATCGGCGAGGAGGACGTCGCCCGGCCGGAGGGGACCGGACGACGCGCCTGCCTCTACCCGGGATCAGGCGCCCCGGGTATCGTCGGTGTCGAGCTTGGCAAGGGCTTCATCGATGTCGATGTCGCCGCGCTCGAGGGCTTCCAGCACGCGGAGCCGTTCCGCTTCCAGGGAGTCGTCAGTGGTTGGGGCGCTGGCGGCCACGTCCCGCTCGGGCGTTGCTGGCGGAACGGGCGGGATCGGCGCCGTTTCCTGAGTGGCTGACGTGCCCGCGCCCGTTGGTGGCGGCGAACCCGAACCGCTCGACCAAGTCCACGGCTGGGCCGGGATCGGGCTGGTGGCATCCGTCGCCCCTGGGGGCGGGGCGGGTGGCGCCGGAGGAGTGGGTGCGTTCGGCCTGGCCGGCGGCTCCGGTGGCTCGGGCGGGGTGGCGAGCGACGCGAAGTTCTTCTTGAAGTCCTGGGCGAAGTCCCTGGCCCAAGTGGCCATCCCTTCGGCGTGGGTATCGATGTCGAAATGCGCGCCGGCGTGCGTGTGCCCCTCGCCCGTGTTCGTCATGTTGTCGCCCTCGTCGCCATCCGGCGCCACCGGCAGGGGCTCGTTGCGGGCCGCCACGCTGGAATCCGCCGTGGCCGACGCCTTGAGGCTGCCGCTTACGGTCTTGACGTTGAAGGTCGGTCCAGGCTCGCCGGCGCCGATCGTCCACCGGCGTTTGCCAGCGGTGGTCCAGTCGTCGCTGACCTTGGCCGAGCCGGATGCGGACCGGGAGGTCAGGGTGGTGAGCGCGGTTGCCGGCACGGTCAGGTCGAGCCTGACGCTGCCGCTGACGGTCGAGATCGCGTACTCCTGGGCGTTGTCGGCGGTCACGTTGGCATGGATCGAGCCGCTGACCGAGGCCAACCGGGCGTTTTTCATCGTGAAGCGTTCGATCCCGATCCGGCCGCTCACCGTGCGCAACGCGGTCCAGGCCTCGCCATCGGCCACGGCGAGGCTGCCGCTGGCCGTGTTGGCTTCCAGGCTGCCGTGGACACCGTCGATCGAGATCGACCCACTGGCCGAGTTGGTGGTGATCTTGCCCCGGACCGTGTTGAGGCTCACCTTGCCGGAGGCGGAGGCGGCGACTACCTCGGCGGTCACGTCGCTGATCGAGAGCGGCCCGCTGGCGGTTTTGGCGGAGACCTTCGAGCCTTCGGCCAGTGTGCGCGGAATCTGGACCCGAATGTCGTAGTTCAGGTCCGGGTTGAGCCGGAATTTGGAGAGGTCCCAGTCACTCGGGTTGAGTCCGTTCTGGAGTTGGTCCTTGATCTTCCGGGCCAGGGCGGCGACGCCTCCCGCCACGCCCCAGTCGGGATGCACCGAGATGTGGTTGCCGTCGACATCGACGGTGACCGGGATGATGTCCGGGTCATGCTCCGGGTTGCCGTCGGACCGCCGCACCACAACCCAGACCCCGGCCTGGTCCGAACTCGCGATCCGGATTTCACCGCTCGCGTTGGAGACCGAGAGGTGAAGCGGCTGCTCCGGGTCGATGGAAATCTGCTGCTGATACCCGTTGGTGCCCGCGATGGGCGTCATAGCGTGTGTCGAGGCCATTGACGTTCTCTCCGTTTCCTGACCAGCCTGCGCTGGGTGCTGCTCGTCTGCCCGCTGTTCACGTTCGGGTTGCTGGCTCATCGGTCCAGATCCCGTTCCAGGTCCCGTTCGAGGTCTCGTTCGAGCCTCCTGAACTCGCGCCGGCGATCTCTCCCGCTTCCAGCGGGCATTGCCTCGCCTTCGACGATGATCTCGATCCGCTGCTCGCCATCGACCAGGTCCAGCAGCGGTCCGCTGAAGCCCTCGTCGATAGAGCGCCGGATGTCCCGGCTGTCGAGCAGGTGCTCGGGGGCGAAGCGCTTCGCCAACTTGATGCCCGAGTCCACCAGCCGATACGGAAGCACGAGGTTGATCTGGGCCTTCCCGCTCGTGGTGTTGGTGATCCGGATTCGCACGCTTCGCTGCGGTAGCGGCGCCGGTGGGAAGGGCGGAATCGGCGTGAACGGGGCGGTCGGCTGGCTGATGCCGTGCGAACGGTCGGACCGGTCGAGCGCTTCGAGCAACCGGGCCGCCTCCTCGGCGGTCACGGTCTGGTTCTCGACGAGCCGCAGGATTTCCAGCCGTTCCTCGGAAAGCCCGGAAGTTTCTTGGGTATCGGTCATCGCTAGGTCCTCGATGCGAGCGCGGTGAGCCGGGAAGCCGCCTCATCCGCCGAGATCGACTTGCTCCGGAGCGCCTCCAGGATTTGCCGCCGTTCCTCGCGAACCTGGCTGGGCCGCAGGGCGTCGTCGGCGGTGGCGGGAAAGCCGAGCCCGCGAATCGCCTCGTCGAGCCGGGCCCGGACCGTGGGGTACGAAATCCCGAGTTCGGCCTCGACATCCTTGATCACGCCGCGGTTCTTGATGAAGACTTCGAGGAACGCGAGGTTCTCCGCGCTGAGGCGCGAGAAGCGGTCCAGCGCGAAATGGCCGTCGATGCCGGTGCGGCAGGTGCCGCATTCGAGCCGGGTGACGTGCAACTCTTCGCCGCAGACCGGGCATTGGCCCGGCACGGGATAGAGCGTCTGAACGTGCGTGTGGCCGAAGCCGTTGGGTGAATCGGTCATACAGGTGAACTCCTCAAGGGGCTGCCCCACGAATCGGTATGGCAATGTGTGCGCGCGTCGTTGGGCGCTGGCTGGATGCGGTTGGCCGTGTCATCCAGGCCAATGAGACGATCTTAAGTCAGACATTAAGATTTGTCAACAGCGAATTGATATTATTTATCTCAAGCTTGATATTATCGAATCGGCACAGAGTTGGACCTATCTTGAACGAGGCGAGGCGAGTGCTGTCAAGATACTGACGCCGCTATACTGGAACCAGCGATCGACGCTGCCTGGCAGGGCGGCCCCTCGGTGTTGATGTGTACGGAAAGAATAGGAAACGACATGGCCCGGTTCGCCGTCGGTGAAGAAGTCAAGGTCCAACTGCCGCGCGGCAAGAGCAAGCGGGGCGTGATGGGCATCAGCGTGATGTTCACAACCTCGCAGGAAGCCAAGTTCGACGGAGCCACCGGGGTCGTGACCGAGATCAATCCTCGTGGTCCGCTGGGAATCCCCCTCTACTTGGTCGATTTCTCCGGGCACGACAACAGCCGGGTCGGTATACCCTGGCAAGCGCAATGGATGCGCGAGGAGTGGATCGTCTCAACCCGGCGGGACGAGCCGGTCATCCAGCCGCGCGATGACGAGGCGCCCGCCGGCCTGGGCAAGACCGCGCTCCCTGGCCAATCTTCCTGACGGCACGCAGGGTGTGGAATGACGCAGCAGTGTGTCCAGCGCGGATTGTCATTCCGAGCTTGCGAGGAATCTCCCGCGAAGCGGTATTCGACGGTCGGGCCACTCAAGTACCGGCTTCGCCGTATCCAGCGGGGCCGGGATGTCTCGGAAGCTCGACATGACGGTCCGGAGGGTGCCTGTAATGCTCTGGCTCCCCCCGGACCGTCGTCCCCGCTACCCGTCCAGCGCCGCGTCCGGTTCGGTCGGCATCTCCCGGATGTGGATGGCGGGCGAGAACAGCACCCAGAACGCCGCCAGGAACATTCCCACGATGCCGGCGATGAGCGACGCCTGGACGCTGAAGACACTGCCGATCGTCCCACCCAGGAACGAGCCGACCAGCGCCATGCCGCCGGTGAGCACCTGGTTCGAGGCGGCAACCCGGCCCTGGAGCCGGTTCGGCGTGATCGACTGGCGCAGGCTCAGGACGTTGATGAAGAAGACCACGAGCCATAGCCACTGCATGAATTCGGCGAAGACCACCAGCGGCAGCGCGTAATCCGGCACGACGATTGCCAGCGGCACCGTCACCCCGAAGGCGCCCTGGGCCACCGCCGCCCACACCAGCGTGTGCCCAACTCCGAACCGCTTCGCCAGGCGCGGCGCGATCACGCTGCCGATCAGCGCGCCGACCCCGCCCGAGGCGTAGACGAAGCCCACCCCGGTTGCCGACAACCCCAGCTCGTTCGTCATGTAGAGCACGTAGACTGAGAGGAACATGTACCCGGCGAGGTTGATCGTGGCCGTGCTCAGCGTCGTGGCCCGCAGCACCGGCGACGAGAAGAGGGCATGAAGTCCCTCCCGGACTTCCCGCCAGAAGTGGCGCTCCACCGGCCGTTCGAAATCGGCCCGCTCGTCGTGCCGGATCCGCTTGATGAACAGGCCGGACCAGAGGAACGTGATCGAGTCGATCAGGATCACCACCGGGGCGGTGATCCATGCCACCAGCGAACCGGCCAGGGCCGGACCCGCCACCTGGGCGAGCGACATGCTCGAGTAGAGCTTGCCGTTGGCATCGGCGAGTTGTACGCGATCGACCAGCGTGGGCAGGATCGAGACGTAGGCGGCGTTGAACATTACCGTTTGAGCGCCGACCAGCAGCGAGACGGCCATCAGCAAGGGGATGCTCAGCACATCGAACAGGGCCGCGAGCGGGATCGCCAGCAGCACGATCGCCCGCCCGATATCGGCGGCCATCATGATCGGCTTGCGGCGCAGCCGGTCGACCCAGGCGCCGGCGATGAACCCGAAGAGTAGCACCGGCAAACCGCCGGTGGTCGCCAGCAGGCCCATCTGGAACGGTGTCGCGTCCAGCGTGAGCGCAGCCAAAAGCGGTATCGCCACGGGGGTGATCTGCGACCCAAACTGGGAGACGGTTTCGGCGCCCCACAGGTTCATGAAGTCGCGATTCAGCCACAGCCCGGTGGTGGGGAGCCGCAGTCGCCGGCCGATCGATTGCAATGAGGGAAGACCCGGCGCCGACTGGCGCCGCTGGAGGAAACGAACCACGATCTGAAGCTCCCGGATACCGGGCGGGCAACGCCAACGGACCACTGGACCGGAACGAACCGGTCAATGGCTGGCGCGCCTCTCCCCGCTGTTCATCTGCGCGTTTGGCCGTGGGCCAGTTACCAGAACAGCGGTGATTCAGCCATGAAGGGGAAATCCATGGCGACCGTACCTGCCTTCAGGTACGCATTGGGCTTCATCGAATTCGTCCTCGTTCGCGGGCAAGCGTTGCCCCGCTTTTTCTCAGTATAGACCGTGTTGCACATGGGTTGAAAATCCCGCCTCATGTACGGTTGCGGCAGCGGAGCGATGC
>JACCYX010000006.1 GCA_013696265.1 Chloroflexia bacterium | reverse complement strand
CTCTCCGGGATGAAGACGCCGGAAATCATCTTCCGCGAGATCATGCCGAACCTGCTGCCCTTCCTGGCGGCGAGCTTCGTGGGCTCGGTGGCGGCCGCGATCCTGGCCTCGATCGGTCTCGAAGCGCTCGGGCTCGGACCCCAGAACGAACCGACCCTGGGCATGACAATCTACTGGGCGATCTCCTTCAACGCCGTGATCCGGGGCATGTGGTGGTGGCTGACGATGCCGATCGTGGCGATCGTCGTCCTCTTCATCAGTCTCTTCATGATCAGCGCCGGTCTCGACGAAATCGCCAACCCCCGCCTCCGAAAGGTCAGTTCGTGATCGCCGCCCAACCCGCAACGCGAGGTCTTATCTCACCAACCGATGTCCTCGCGATCGACAACCTCCAGGTCAGCTTTCGGTCCGACCGGGGCGAGGTCAAGGCCGTCAACGGCGTCAGCTTCGGGCTCCAGCCCGGTGAGCGGCTGGGACTGGTCGGGGAATCCGGCTGCGGCAAAACCACCACCGCGCTGGCGATCATGCGCCTGATCCGGCCACCGGGCCGGATCGTTGGCGGACGGATCCTGCTGCGGGACGGCCCCGGTGAAACCGACCTGGCATCGCTGAGCGACGAAGGGATGCGGCGGATGCGGCTCTCCGAAGTCGCGCTCATCCCGCAGGGGTCGATGAACTCGCTCAACCCGGTCAAGCGGATCGCCGATCACTTCGCGGACAGCATCGAGGCGCACGAACGCCGGGTTTCCGAATCCGAAATCCGGGAGCGGACGACCGAGGTGTTGCGCATGGTCGGGCTGCGCGAATCGACGGCCGGGCTCTATCCGCATGAACTCAGCGGCGGCATGAAACAGCGGGTCTGCATCGCGCTCTCGATCACGCTCTCGCCCAAGGTCATCATCGCCGACGAGCCGACCAGCGCCCTCGATGTCGTCGTCCAGCGGCACGTCATGGAAACCCTCGGCGCCGTGCAACAGCGGCTTAACGCGGCGGTCATCCTGGTTGGGCACGACATGGGTCTACTGGCGCAGTTCGTCGACCGGCTCGGGGTGATGTACGCCGGCAAGCTGGTCGAGCTGGCGCCGATCAAGGACCTCTTCGAGAACCCGCTCCATCCTTACACGCGACTGCTGATCTCCAGCCTTCCGACCCTGGAGCAGCGAGGCGTCTTCCGGGGCGTGCCTGGCTTGCCGCCCTCGCTGCTGAATCCACCGGCGGGCTGCCTTTTTGCCCCGCGCTGTCCTCACCTGCACGAGGTGAGGGAGCGCGCCGCCGTGGAAACGCCACAACTCCAGGAAGTCACGCCTGGTCATTGGGCGGCCTGTCACCTGTATTGAACGACGACGGTTCTCGTACTGGCCGGGCAACGGAGCCTGTCCCGAGGCGCAGCCGAGGGATGCTGGCCATTGGAGCCTGAAGGACACATGGTCGCGGGCGGGCACAGGGCCCGCCCCTACAAAAATGGGTTGTGCCAGCGATGACAAACCTGCTCGAAATGAAAAACGTCACCCAGGTTTTCGGGGACGTGGACAAGGGCGGCACCGTGGCCGTCGAGAACCTGAGCTACACCATCTCGGCCGACCAGCCGTCGTTCACCGCCGTGGTCGGCGAGTCCGGCAGCGGCAAGACGACGATCGCCCGCATCCTGCTCGGGTTCCAGGAACCCAGCGAAGGTCAGGTGCTCTATCGCGGGCACGACCTGGCCCGGGCGCCGCGCGACATTTCCAACCAGTTCCGGCGCGAAGTGCAGGCGGTCTTCCAGGATCCGTTCGAGGTCTACAACCCGTTCTACAAGGTCGACCACATGCTCGAAGTCCCGATCAAGAAGTTCAAGCTCGCGAGCGGCAAGGCGGGTACGCGGGCACTGATGGAGGAGGCCCTGACCCGGGTCGGACTGCGTCCCGAGGAGACGCTGGGCCGCTACCCGCACCAACTCAGTGGCGGCCAGCGGCAGCGGATCACCGTGGCGCGGGCGATCCTGCTCAAGCCCCGGCTGATCGTCGCCGACGAACCAGTTTCGATGGTCGATGCCTCGCTGCGGGCGACGATCCTGCAAACCCTCCGCGCGCTCAACGAGGACCTCGGCATCTCGTTCGTCTACATCACCCACGACCTGACGACGGCCTACCAGGTCAGCGACAACATTCTCGTGCTCTACCGGGGCCGCGTCGCCGAGATGGGCGATGTCGATTCCGTGATCAAGCATCCCCAGCACCCCTACACCCAACTGCTCGTCGGCTCGATTCCGCTGCCCGATCCGAACAGGCGCTGGGGCGAGGATGTGGTAGCCGCCTCACAGGACGAAACGTCCAACTTCCGGCAAGGGTGTACCTTCGCCCCGCGCTGCCCCTACGTCATGGACATTTGCCGCTCGACCGTGCCCCCGCTCTACCAGATCGATCCGCACCGGGCCTCGGCCTGTTTCCTCGCCCCCCAGGCGACTTCCAACGACCTCCCAACGGTTGAAGGCGACGTCACCGGCGTCTTCCAGCCGCCCGAAAAACTGCTTGCGTTGACCGGTGCATCTGGCGGCGGCATCGGCGATCAGGCGATCACGGACGCCGCGTCGCGAACGAGTTGAAGGAGGACGTCTGTTTCGGCCAGCACCACGGTAGGCCCGGATCGGGAGTCCGGGCAGGGTCCAGAACGACGATTACGTGCTCTTGACGATCGAAGGATGACCGCATGACTCCACGACCAGAACGCACGATTTCACGACGAAACCTGGTGGCCGCGTCCGCCGGGGCGGGTGTCGCCGCCACGATGACCGGGGCGGCCTTCCCGGCGGTGGTCGCCGCCGCCCAGGATTCTGGCCAGATCCGGGAAGTCGCCCGCAACCGCACGCTGATCCACGGCATCACCGGCAACCAGCTGACGGACTACAACACCTTCAACCCGTTCCTGCCCGGAATCTCCACAGCGGCCGGGTACCCGATCGCGTCGGAACCGCTCTTCTACTACAACGCCTACAACACCGAGACCGTCAGCGGCCCCGAGGGCGTCGAGAGCGAAGCCGGGCTCATTCCCTGGCTTGGCGAATCGTTCACCTTCAACGCCGATTTCACGGCGGTCACCGTCAACCTCCGCGACGGCGTGACCTGGAGCGACGGCCAGCCGTTCACCGCGAACGACGTAGTGTTCAC
>JACCYX010000434.1 GCA_013696265.1 Chloroflexia bacterium | reverse complement strand
AGCGCCTTCCACCTGATCATGGCCGCCGCCGCGCTGGCGACGATCCCGGTCATCCTCGTCTTCCTGATCTTCCAGAAGCAGATCATCAAGGGCATCGTGCTCACCGGAATCAAGGGGTAATCGATGGCAAACGGCGGGTCGTTTCCGCATCCGGTCTACGAGCGGCACGTGCTGGGACCGGCCTTTCACGAGAGCCAGCGGCTGCTCTTTTCACACATGATCGCCGCCAGCGAAGCCCACACCCTGATGTTGGAGGAGACCGGCAACCTGCCACGGGAACAGGCGGTGGCGTTGCTGCGGGCGCTCTCGGCGGTGTCCAATGGTGGGCCAGCGGCGTTCACCTATGCCCCATCAGTCGAGGATCTCTTCTTCGCGGTCGAGGCCCGGCTGATCGAGCTGGCCGGTCCCGAGGCAGGCGGCAACCTGCAGATCGCGCGGTCCCGGAACGACCTCGACGCCGTGATGTGCCGACTCATGCTCCGGGGCCGGTTGCTGACGATCCAGGATGCCGTGATGGCGCTGCGGAAGGTGCTGCTCGATGGGGCGGCGAAGCATGTGCGGACGCTGATGCCCGGCGTTACCCACACCCAGCCCGCCCAGCCGACGACGCTCGCGCATTATCTGCTGGGAGTGCTCGGTCCGCTCGAACGGGACAGTGCCCGCCTGCTCGCGGCGCGGGATCGCGTCAACCAGTGCCCGCTCGGGGTCGCGGCGTTCACCACCACCAGCTTCCCGATCGACCGTGCGCTGACGGCGCGGCTGCTCGGCTTCCACGGCATCGTCGAAAACGGCTACGACGCGGTCGGCGCCAACGACCACCTGCTGGAATCGATCCAGGCGCTGGTGAACATGGCTGGCAGCCTCTCGCGCTTCGTCCACGATCTGCTCATTTGGGCGCGGAAGGAGGTTGGGATTCTCCGAATCGACGACGCCTTCATCCAGATCAGTTCGATCATGCCGCAGAAGCGCAACCCGGTCGTGCTGGAACACATCCGGGCCCGGATCGGCTACGTCTACGGCGATGCGTCGACGGTCGGGACAATCGTCCACTCGTCCGCGTTCGGGGACACGGTCGATGTCGAGGACCCGATTTACGTGCCGCTCGACCGGACGTTCGATTCGGCGATGGCGGTGGTCGAACTGTTGACCGCCGCGCTGGAGACAGCGTCGTTCGATACGGACCTGCTCGCGAGTCGCGCCGCCGAGGATCACATGACCACTACCGCCTTGGCCGAGGGGCTGGTGCGCGAGTACGGCTTGGCCTTCCGCTCGGCGCACACGATCTTGTCGCGATCAGTGAACCGCTCGCGGGCCGAGGGCGTGGCAATCACCGCCACCCTTCTCAACGAGGTCAGCCATGAGGTGTTAGGCCAGTCGCTCGGCGTGAGCGATGCGTTCGTGACCGGCGCGCTTGACCCGTGGGCATTCGTCGAGGCGCGGACCATCCCTGGCGGACCGGCCTCCGCCACGGTCGAGCGCGCGCTCGCCGGGGGTCGCGACCGGCACGCGACCGACGAAGCCGCGATTGCCGAGCGCCGTCATCGCATCACCCAAGCCACCGCCGACCGGGGCGACCGGATCCAGGTCCTCGCCGGAGCGTAGCGGTTGATCGCTCCCCACGTCTTTTCGAGCGCAGTCGAGAAATCTCTTCCGCGGAACTTCAGGGCCGAGACAAGCTCGGCATCCCTACGATTGGTCTGCCGAGGCGTTGCGGATCGCGGTTAGGGTCGGGTGGTCGATTTCGTTCCTGGCCATGTCCGTGAATCCCCAAAGCGGCAAGTTGGGGTCGCCCGCGGCGTAGTGGAGTGCCTGCAGGTAGGCTTCCAGCCGGTCGACATCCTTGACGAAGTGGGCTTCCGGCGTCGATTGCGCTTCGTACTCCTCCCAGAGCGCCGTCAGTTCGGCACGGGCGCCGGAGGGCAACCCGCTGGCGAGGTGGAGGAAGGCCTCGTGCTCGCCCGCCTTCTTCGCCGCCGCGTTCCCGTCTGATCGCTGATGGCGGACGCTGAAGAAGGCGCGGAGCGCGTCGCTATCGGACCGATCCGGCACGTCGTGCGCCTCGTAGGGCGGGGCGTCGCCCACGATCGATTCCGCCAGGTCATGGATGATTGCCAGCTTCAGCACGCGCGCCGAATCGAGTTCGGGATCGTCGATCGACGCCGTCCAGGCGATCAGGGCGGTGAGGTAGCTGTGGTCGGCGACCGATTCGACCTCGGCCAGGGGCACGCCCCGGTCGATCCAGCCCGTGCGCTTGACCCGCTTCAGTTCCTGAACTGTCCGCAGCACTGTCGCGAGGTTTGTCATCCCCGTCGATTGACTCACGAGGCGACCGACTGCGCGAGGCGCTCGTCGAGGAAGCGGAGCATCCGGTCCCACGAGTCTTCCGATTGGCTGAAGGCGGGCGCGCCCTGGTCGAAGGTCATGAACCCGTGGCCGATGCCGGAGTAGCGGATGAACTCGAACTCCTTGCCGTAGCGTTCGAGTTGCGCCTCGTAGCGGTCGACGTTGTCCATCCCGACGCCGGCATCCTCGGTGCCCCAGAACACCAGTATCGGCGACTGGAGGTTGACCGCTTCGTCCTCGTCGCTGGGCAGCAACGGGGCCATCGGCGTTCGTTCGCGTTGCGGGAACCCGTAATACGCGACCGTTGCCGCCGGCGCGGGATCGCGCGACGCGGCCAGCATGACGAGGGTGCCGCCCATGCAGAAGCCGATCGTCCCCACCTGGCCGGAAGCGTGCTCGTGGTGACGGAGCCAGATCAGCGCCGACTCGATATCCAGCAGCGTCGTGGCCTGCTCCATCGCCTGCATCCGGGCCGTGCGGGTTTCGCGGCGATCATCGGCGAGGGGACCCTGCCGGAAGAAGAAATCGGGCAGGGCCGTGATGTACCCCGCCAGGGCGAGACGGCGCGCGACATCGCGGTAGAAGTCGTTGACGCCGTTGACATCGTGGATGAGCAGGATCGCTGGCGCGGGTTGCCGTTCGGGAAGGGTGACGGTGGCGGGGAGCGTTCCGGAACTCAGCGGAATCTCGACCGGGAACTCATCGATGGCTTCGCCACCGGAGATGGGGAGGGGACAGGTGTCGTGACACATGCGTTCGGCTCCTGCGAAGGTGCGGCGGTTCGTCAGGCTGGAAGCCTGGCGGGGCGGGTCTAGTCGAGATCGTCGAATTGTCCCTCGGTTCGCTGCCGTTGATGCAAAATACGAAGGATCTCCAGAGCATCTCTGGATACGCGGTAGAAAATGGTATGCCTACCGGCTGGATATGAGCGACATCCTGCCACTATGTCCGGCCTGGAGACGCCAATATCCGGGTGGTTGCGGATGACATCGAGCGTGGAGAAGATTTCCTCTTCATACGCTTCAGCCTGGCGAACTCCCCACGTTTTCTCACTTTGGGCCAGCAAGTGCCGAAAGTTGGCCTGTGCGTCAGGAGTGAATCGCAGTTTGAGCTTACCCACAGACATCCGGGTCCAACGGCTCGCCGGATTTCGCGAGTCGACGAGCAGATTCGCGAAGTTCTTTTCTGAACTCCGGCGTAACGTCGATGAGTTCGCCGCGCTCCGCTGCTTCCCAACCCTCTCGCACAAGGGCACGTACGCGCTCGTTCATGTTCCTTTGGGCGACGTAGTCGTGGATAGCCTGGACGACCACCTCGGTGCCGTTATCGAAGTCGCCACTCTCAACCAGGCGTCTAATCTCGTCTTCCGTGTGTCGCGGCAGGTTGGTGATCGCGAGCATGACATTTCTCCTTGTCTCATTCTAGCAAGGCGAACGGTTGATCTTTACAGTGAGGCACGAAGACGAGGTGGTCGATCAACCCGCTGGGGCTTTCCCATCCGGTACGTATTCGCCTGTCCCGCGCCCCACGTCTTCACGGTGTAGAGCAGGATGTCGGCATAGTCCTCCTCCGACTTTGAGGTGGAGCGCAGGACGAAGCTATGGGCAGACATCTGGACTCGGCTCTTCTCCTCGTTCGTATCGCCGAAGGGCCGATTCCCAGAGTTGCTGTCTTAGCTCTGGCGTGAACTCCCGGTATTCGCCGCGCTCGTATTGATCACCGCTTACCTGAAGCAGTTCCTTCAGGCGCTGTGCCTTTTCGCGCCGCCTGGCGAGCAGGCGCACGCCCTGGGCCAGGATGTCGGTGGTATCGTCGTACTCACCAGTCTCCATGAGGGTCTGGAGGTCTTCTTCGAGTTGCGGTGGAAATTTGGTGACCATGACATTTCTCCTTGCCTCATTCTAGCAAGCCAAACCGCGGTCCACTATGGGAAGATGCGTGACCGAGGGAGCGTTGCTCCGCACGTTCGAAGCCGGATCGTCTCTCGTGGCTTCTCTGCCCGGACCGGGAAGGAATTTCATGGACCAGACCGCAATCACCTGGGACGATGTCGTGGCCGCATCCCGCCGAATCGAGGGGGTCGCCCATCGGACACCGGTGGTGACCTCGACCACCGCCAACGAGCGGACCGGTGCCCGGCTCCACTTCAAATGCGAGAACCTGCAGCGAATGGGCGCCTTCAAGTTCCGGGGCGCCTACAACGCGATCGCCCGGTTCACGCCCGAGCAGCGGGCCGGTGGCGTGATCGCGTATTCATCCGGCAACCACGCCCAGGCGATCGCGCTCTCGGCGACCCTGCTCGGCATCCGCCCGGTGATCGTGATGCCGGAGGACGCGCCCGCCGTCAAGATCGAGGCGACACGCGGCTACGGCGGCGAGGTCATCCTCTACGACCGCTACACGCAGGATCGTGAGGAAATCGGGCAACGCCTGGCGCGGGAGCGGGGTTTGACCCTGATCCCTCCCTACGACCATCCCGACGTGATCGCGGGTCAGGGCACCGCCGCGAAGGAACTGTTCGAGCAAACGGGACCGCTCGATGTCCTGGTCACACCACTCGGCGGTGGCGGCTTGCTCTCCGGTTCCGCGCTCGCCGCGCGGGCGCTCAGTCCCGGTTGCGCGGTGATCGGGGTCGAGCCAGAGGCCGGGAACGATGGGCAGCGGAGTTTTCGCGGCGGCGAGATCGTCCACATCGAGACCCCGAAGACCATCGCAGACGGCGCCCAGACCCAGCATCTCGGCAACCATACGTTTCCGATCATCCGTAACCTGGCCGCCGACATCGTGACCGTCAGCGATGC
>JACCYX010000293.1 GCA_013696265.1 Chloroflexia bacterium | reverse complement strand
ACGGAGAAGCCGCCGACCCAGTTGATATCGGGCTGCACGATGTCGGCGACGCGATGGTTGATCGCCCACTGAAACGGATACGTGGTGTACCAGTGCTCCCCGGTCGCGAGGGTCTGCCATGGCAACCGTTCCCGCACCGCGACGTGGGCGTCGTGATCGTCCGGCAGCAGGTATTCCTCGATCCACTTGAGCTTGTAGGGATGCAGCGCCTCCGCCAGCCGCACGGTGTATTCGATGTCGAACGCCATCCAGCAGTCGATCATCAGTTCGCACTCGTCGCCGATCTGCTCGCGCGTTTTGGCGACGAACTCCACGTTCTTGTGGAGGCCGTCGAGGCCATCGGCGGGACCATACGGACAGGCCAGCTTGAAGGCCTGGAACCCGAGTTCCTGATACCAGTCGACGTCGTTCCCGGTGGCGTAGCAGAAGAGGCGGTCTTTCTGCGGACCACCGGCAAGCTCGTAGACGGGCATGTCGAGCATTTTTGCCCGGGCGTCCCACAGCGCGAGGTCGACGGCGCTGACGGCGTACGACGCCAGGCCAGCGGCGCCGAACGGGGAGGTCAGGCGAAAGAGCTTGTCGGCCAGCTTTTCGTTGGCCATGATCGATTCACCGACCAGCCGCGGCCCGAGGTGATCGTCGATGATCGCGGCGGTCACGCGGCCATTGCCTGTCGAGCCATACCCCGTGGTGCCATCCTCAAGTGTGACCTTGCACCAGACACCTTCCCATTTCGGAAGCCACAGGCTCCGGTGCCGCTTGACCTCGGGGTAGCGTGACATGGGGTTTGCGACTTCGGCGGTCGTCGCCCATCCGTCACGTCGCGGCGTGGTTTTCAGCTCATGGGCTGGCGCGTTCAAGCGCATTGCCTCGATACCGGTAATCTTCACGAAGTGAAACCCTTTCTCCAGCTAACGAAAACATCGTACCTGTCGGCATGGCGCCGCAAAACGCGACACGTCAGATGCTCTTGCCGGCAATGGCGTTCGATCGATACCCGAGCGTTGCCGAAGTGCCGTCGGCCGCTTTCCACAGGAGCGCCCGTGCCTCCTCGCCTTTGGCGTCCGTGAACCGCACTGTTGGGAACGACACACTCAGGGCGGCGATCGTTCGGCCCATGTGGTTGGGCACCGGCACCGCGAAGCAGCGGACGCCCGTGGTGTACTCCTCATTGTCTTCGGCGTATCCTCTCGTCCGTGTCTTGTCCAGTTCGTCCTTCAGGGCGGTCAGGGTTGCACAGGTGTTCGGGGTGAAGACCTCGAGTTCGACGCCATCGAACAGGCGAGCGAATTCCTCATCCGTCAGGCCGGCCAGGAGCATTTTGCCAAGCGCGGTTGCGTGAGCCTCCAGGCGACGACCGACCTCCGACGCGAGCCGCAAGTGACTCTTCCCTTCCACCTTGCCGAGGTAGACGTTGTACCGGCCGTCCAGCACCGCGATCTGCACGGTTTCGTCGAGCGCATGGCAGACTCGCCGCATATGCGGCATCGCGATGGGCAGCAGGCTGAGCGATCGTCCATACGCATTCCCCGCTTCGAACGTCCGGACTCCCAGCCGGTAGGTTCGTGCGCTTTCGTCAAGTTCGATCCAGCGCCGGGCCTGCAACGTGTTCAACAATCCGAAGAGGCTCGACCGCGGGTAGCCGAGCGCGCTGGAAATCTCCCCAAACGTGAGCGGAGAATCGGCCCGCGTCAGCAGCTCGAGGATCGAGAGGGTCCGATGCGCCGATTTCACGCTTCCAGGGCTTGCTTCATCGTCATCCAGGGGCATGGCGTCAACCTCCGGTCATCATCGCGTCGCTCAGAACTTGACCGCCCCTTCCGTCAGCCCGCGCATGAACCAGCGCTGGAGCAGCGCGTAGAAGACGACCACGGGCAGCGTTGCCGTCAGGAGCATGGCCGCATCGGCGGTCTCGCCGGAGAGTTGCCCCTGGAACTGGGTGGTCAACGCCGACTGATACGAGGTGGCAAGCACCTTTTGGATGCCGACCGAAAGCGTCATTTGACTATCCAGGTCGATCATCGTGAAGGTGACGAGATAATCGCTCCAGGCGGTGATGAAGGCCAGGGTCGCCACGATCACCATGCCGCCAAGCGCCAGCGGCAAGGCAATTTGACGATAGACCCGGAACCAGCTTGCCCCGTCCAGGATCGCCGCCTCCTCGATTTCCTTCGGGACCGACAGGAACGCCTGCCGCATGATGAAAATCGGGACCGGCACGTTGGCGGCGAAGAGCAGGATGAGCCCGAAGAGGCTGTTCCGCAGGTCGAGGAAGGCCATCAACTCATACAGGGCCATCAAGCCCCCCGAGCGCGGAACGAAGATCGAGACGATCAGCAGGGTCAGGATCACGTTCTTGCCCCGAAAGTGCATCCGGGCGAACGCATACCCCGCCAGCGAGGCCACGAAGACCTGGATGACCGCCGTGCCGATCGCCAGGATGAAGCTGTTCCGCATATAGACCGGGAGATTGTCGACCGCGGTCAGCATGTAGCGGTAGTTGACGAAGGTGGGATCCCACGGAATCAGGCTGGCGGGATGTTCGGCAAAGCCGAGGCGATCCTTGAACGATGTCGAGATCATCCAGATGATCGGAACGAACGTCACGAGCAACGCGACGATCATGACGACGTGCAAATACCACTCGCTGCGCGCGATTCGGCTCCGAAGACTCTTCTTGCGAGACACGGAGTCCGCGGGAACCAGCGATGTCGAGGCCATGGGACGTTCCTTCAGGTAGATCGAGCGGCTACGGGGTCGCGTTCCGCTTGCGCCACCAACGACGCCCCGGACCGGTGCTTTCAATGTCGCCGCGCAGGCTTCGGAAGACGATCAGGGCGACGACCGCACTCGAGAGCCCCAACACAAGGTTTATCGCCGATGCGTATCCAAGCCGCAGGTCACCGAACTGGAACGCGATCTGGTAGGAATAGAGTCCCAGGGTCATGGTGGTGTCCCGCGGGGCGCCGCCGGTCAGGATCAGCATCGGATCGATCGTCATCGGGATGGATGAAAGGCCAAGCAGCAGCACCAGCGCGAAAACAGGCTTGAGGAGCGGGAGCGTAATCGAGCGCAGCTGTTGCCATCCCGTGGCCCCATCGACCGCCGCCGCCTCGTAGAGGTCCGTGCCGATGGCGTAGAGACCGATCAGGAAGAGCAGCGTCGGAAACCCGACCCCGCGCCAGATATCGGCGATCGAAAGCGCGCGCAACGCATAATCCACATCGCTCAGCCAGTTTGGGGGCCGCTCCATGCCGAGATTCTGGAGCGTGACATTGATGAGCCCAAACCGGGTGTTGAACAGTTCGCCGAACATGAGGTAGGTCACGGCAACCGGCAGGATGACGGGGAGGTAGATCATCCATCGATAGAAGCCAGCCAGCCGGGTGACCCTGCTGATGACGACCGCGAGGACAAAGGAAATCAGCACCGTGAACGGGAGCACGTAGAGCGTAAAGCGGAGCGTGACGCGCAGCGCGGCCCAGAAGTTATCGTCGCCCCACATTTCGCGGTAGTTCGAGAGGCCGTTGAAGTCCCATCGCGTCTCGGAATAGATGAACCGGTAATCGGTAAAGGCCATGGCGGCGCCGCGGAAGATGGGCCAGATACTGAAGAGCAGGTACAGCCCGATCGCCGGGGCAATGAAAAGATACGCCCACGCATTGTTCCGCTCACCGACTTGCCTGGGCGCTCTTCGCGCTCTGGACCCCATGGTTCTTCCCTTTGCATGCATCGCCAGGAACCAGCCGGGCATCGGTGGCGATGCCCGGCCAGGGCTGGTGATTCATTGCCAGCGAGGCGGCGCTGCCTCGCTTTAGCTTGTCAGCCGTTCGATATCGTCCTGGATATCCTGGAGGGCGCTTTGCATCGCCTCGGCGGGATCGATTTCCCCGGCGATCGCCTGCTCGAGCCAGGGCTGCGTCGCCTCCGACTGGATGTTGCGGGTATTGTCCGTGCGGAACGGAACCGAATTGCGGACGACTTCGATCGCATCGAGTTCCCACTGGTACTCGGGGTTGTTGGCGATGAATGTGTCGTAGGTGTACTGGTAGCACGGCTTCGCCGCCACCTCGGCGATTTGCCGGCCCGTCGCTTCGTTGCTTGGGCTGAACCACCACAGCAGGAAGTCGGTCATGCCTTGCGGGTTCCGCGCCCCGTTCAGGACCACGGAGGCGTTGGTCCAGAAGGGCGTTCCGGCGCCGACCTGCTCCTTGTCCCGGCGCATGTTGAGGCCGTTCATCGCGGCTTCGACCCCGAAGGTTTGCTGGTTGATGGTGGCGGCGACATCGAACGAGGTGATCATCGCGGTGGAGCCTCGTTGCCAGTCCTGGAAGTTCTGGTTCACGGTCGTGGGCGCCGACCGCGTGGGCGGCATCAGTTGCTCCTCGACCATCCCCCGCATCCATTCGATGGCCGCGATCGACGCTTCGCCGGCGATGTCGACCATGCCGTCTTCGAGGATCGGGGTATCGCTGGCGCCCCAGATCATGGACCAGAGATCGCAGAGCGGTGTGCCCGCGGAATCGAAGGGGGTGAATTCCGGCGCGGCTTCGTAGATGGCAGCCGCCGCATCGTGGACTTCCTGCCACGAGACGGGATTCTCGGTGATGCCGGCGCGTTCGAGCGGTTCCGTCATCCAGGCCAGGGCAACGCTGCCGACGTTGCCGGGGATGGCGTAGCGCTGGCCTTCGTACAGGAGTGATTCGGCGATGCTTGGGATGATGCCATCGATGACCTGCTGGGCCTCTGGGATACTCGAGGCCGCGATGTAATCGTCCAGGGGCGAGATAATGTCCCGGCTGACCCATTGAATGGTGCTGGTGGGCATTTCGATCACCGCGTGTCCGTCCCACACCAGGTCGCCGGATGCCTGCGCGGCCTGGACCCGCTGGGAGATGTCCGCGCCAACCGGGGGAACGTCGAGCACCACCTGGGCCGGGAATTCGCTTTGCCAGAGTTCGACCGCCGCGTCCGCCGCGTAGGCGCTCCTGATATCGTCACGGATGAGCAGCCGGATCTCCTGGGCCTCGTCTTGGGCGGGGGCGGCGCCAAAGGGGGATTCCCCCGGTGACGCATTCGCGCCGCCCTGGGTCGAGAGAAATGCGGCCGCGGCCGCGCTTCCGCCGACGGTCGAGAGGAAGTGGCGACGATTCAATCTTTGCTCGCTGGCCATGTGCTTCTCCTGAACAACGCTTGCCACCGCCGGGATGTCATATGCTCGGCGCCGATCTCGTCTATCGCGAACGGGGGAATTCCCAAGTCGATTGCGGTTGCCGGTTCCCTCCTCCCCATGTCTCGGGCGGGGCCGCATCCACGGCGGCCTTGGACCATTCAAGCTGAGGTCGGACAAACGGTCACGCTGGAATCTTGGGCTTTTTCTATGGTCGGCATCTTATCAGGCATCCCAGAAATGTTCAACAGGCTGTATTGCCATTCACACTGATGAACTGGTAGGATCGCGGCCAGCGCCAACGGACCACCTGACGGGCAGGTGACGACTGATTTCACGCCGTACGCGCACGGCCGGTATCCCTCACCGGCCCGACATCCTGGAGCGATTCGATGGTTATCTCGTCTCTCGGAGGTGTACGCGGATGAACAGCACCCGGGTGGTTTTTCCGGCTCCGAATCTGGTGGAACTCGAGGACGTCGATCTCGATGAGTCCGGTCTGGGGCGCCATGAGGTGGTGGTGCGGACGCACCGGACGTTGATCAGTCCCGGCACCGAACTTGCCCGGCTGCGGGGCAAGCTCATGTTCGACTCCGACGTGCCTCCCGAGTTCCCGATGTCCACGGTTGGCTATGCCAATGTCGGCACGGTGCTCGGCGCGGGCGAGGAGACGGGCGTTGCGCCTGGCGATCGCGTCTACACCATGGGGAATCACGCGACGGTGGTGCGCGGCGACGTACGCCGCATGCTGTGCGTTCCGGTACCGGACGGACTCGCCGACGAGGAGGCGGTCTTCGCGCGTTTGGCGACGGTCTCCATGACAACCCTGGTCACGACATTCGCCCGTCCGGGTGACCAGGTGGCGGTCGTCGGCCTGGGACTCGTCGGCAATCTTGCCGCCCAGGTCTTTCAGGCAAGCGGCATGCGCGTCAACGCCTTCGATCT
>JACCYX010000347.1 GCA_013696265.1 Chloroflexia bacterium | reverse complement strand
CCTTGTGTCCGCCCGTGGCGCACGCGGGCGGACACAAGGTCCGCAGCCGTACACGTTCTCCACCCGGCATCCGCATACGCGCGCAAGACGCTACGTCGCACCCCCGTTGAAAGCGTCAGTGCCGATGATCCGCCTGCTATGGTTACCCTGAACCCCATTGACAGTTCCCGACACGATGCAAGGGAAGACGATGAGCGACAAACCACAATCGGACTGGAATCCACAGGATGATTCCGTCCTCCACGATCAACGTGGCGCCTACGATGAGATGCGCGAGCG
Organism: Chloroflexia bacterium; assembly: GCA_013696265.1. GTDB lineage: Bacteria > Chloroflexota > Chloroflexia > Thermomicrobiales > UBA6265 > JACCYX01. Next base: position 1,887 of record JACCYX010000347.1, on the reverse strand, counting down.
ATGTCCGGTTGCTCACAGTGACTTCCTTGGCTGGTCGCTGTTCAAGCACGAGGACATCGAGAACGTCCTCGCCGACCCGGAAACCTACAGCAGCGCCTCCCGGCACACAGCGATTCCCAACGGCATGGACGAACCTGAACACACCCCCTATCGCGCTGTACTGGACCCGTATCTCGATACCGAGGCGATGACGACATTCGAGCCTCGCTGTCGACGAATCGCGGACGAGACCGTCCGGTCGATCCTTGGCCGCGACAGCGTGGACATTGTGGCCGATTTCACCGAACCGTTCTCCCTGAAATCCCTCTGTGCCCTTCTCGGCTGGCCTCTCGAAACCTGGAACCAGTTGCGCCGCTGGTCCCACGGCAACCAGCAGGTGGCGTTTTCGCGCGACCGGGAGGCGGGAAAGTCGCTCGCCGCCGAATACACCGGATTTGTGATGAAGGAACTCGATCTTCGGCGCAAGGCGGGCGCGGACGCGAGCGATGACCTGACTTCCAGTCTCATGACAGCCGAGGTCGAAGGAGGGCGGCTGAGTGATGAGGACATCGTCAGCATCCTTCGCAACTGGACGGCGGGACACGGCACCGTCGCGGCGGGGATTGGCCTCGTGTTCCTCTATCTGGCCGAGCACGAGGAGCTTCAGCGGCAACTCCGGAACGACCCAGCCCTGCTGCCGGCCGCCATCGACGAAATTCTTCGCGTGGATGGACCACTCGTGGCGAATCGCCGGACAGCAACGCGCGATGTGGAGATCGGTGGCCGGAAGATCGCCGCCGGTGACAAGCTGACGCTGATGTGGATCGCCGCGAACCGGGACCCGAAGACCTTCGATGACGCGAGCGGGGTGCGTCTCGACCGCGACCCAGCGGAGAATTTGCTGTTCGGGCGAGGCATTCACGCGTGCCAGGGAATCCGGCTGGCGCGCCTCGAAATGCGGGTGGCAGTTGAAGAACTTCTGGCAGCGACGAACCGGTTCCAACTCGTCGCGGCGGAATCACCGAAACGAGACGTCTACCCGAGCAATGGTCTGGGAGCAATGGCGCTGCGCCTCAGTTGACCGTTCGAGCTTGCGCCAATAGGCGCGGACCGGCGCCTGGCCGCCGCCCCGCGTCGTACGGGCGGACCTGGATCGACCCGCGATGGCGCCTCACCCCACCCGAATCTGGTCGATCCTGTTGTCCGCCCCGGCGCGCCGGGACAGCCTCTTGGCGCAAGCTCTTATTCGAACGACAGTCGAACGATCGCGGCACACCGGACCGGAACGCTTGGCTCAGTCCTTGCCGGCGGTGGGTCCCCAACCGATCGTGAGTAGGAACGCTCCTTCCTCCACCGTGCGCACCGCGTGCCGGACGCCCGTTGCAAGTGACACCAGTTCACCGGGGCCGAGTTCCCGCTCCTCATTCTCGAAGGTCACGACAAACCGTCCGCGAATGGCGTGGATGGTGATCGGACCGGGCGCCGTATGCTCGTGCAGCGTGATACCCGCGAGCATCGTCACCAGAACGACCCGGAGACCGTCGGTCTTGATCAGCGTCTCGGCCCGACGGCCGGCTTCCGTGTCCCCAGGCCGGTACTTTTCGATCTCGTCATCGATCGTGAATGCGCCCAAGAGTGGGTTCGTCACTGCTTTCCCTGTCTTCGTATGGTGGGACGATCGTCGCTGACGGATGTGAACGCTTCCCGCGTGATTCGCTCGGACCCGCGGTTCAGGCTGTCAAACGCGAGTGCGTCCAAGCGAACGGCGGTCATCGTACCCGCCTTACCAGACAATACGTCAGTTCAGGGCTGTACAAGCATCATGGTAGGATGACGCCCGGACATGGAACAACCCGTTACTTCCCAATACCATGAGGCAAACGTGAGCGACACCCTAAGCAATGCACC
>JACCYX010000345.1 GCA_013696265.1 Chloroflexia bacterium | reverse complement strand
CGGCCAGTGGGCTGCCGTCGCGCGGGGCATCGACCGGCTGCCCGGCCATCACCCCGGTCCAGAACTCGACGTTGAAAATCATGTGCTCGAACGTCGCGCGCAGCGTCCGGTGCCCGATATCGAACGGCTGATCCAATTGCTCATCCGTCAGAATCCGGCTGAGTTCCAGGAGCTGGACCGTGGCCCAGTGGTCGTGTCCCAACAGGCGATCAAGCACATCCATCCGCTTTCCTCCATTTCACGTACCTGTCGGATAACGCACGGTCAAGCGGCGCGCGCTCATCGGTCCATACATCGAACATCTGTTCGGATGCAGCATAGCGGAAGCGCTCGGGTTTGCACATCCGGTACAGCCCACGTTGAACCAGGAGCACTCGCCAGCCTGGGGACTGCGATGGCAATTGCTGGCGCGCTGGGCCCACGGGCACGCGTCGGACGATCGGCCGCCCAGCGTTGAACTGGCCCGTGAGGATGCCGGGCACAGGCGTTCGCCGCCGCCAGCCTGTGTTTGTGGTTAACCGAGCCGTCAGCATGCTTGGCCCAACATTCTCCCCGGCCCTCAAAGACCACTATCGGGCGGCGATGCCCGCCAGCTGGGGTCCGATCCGGCCGGCGATCGTTCGGTACCCGGCGGCGGACGGGTGCAGGCCGTCGTGCAACAGGTTCGCCTCATGCTCGCCGAGCAACTCGCGTCCGTCGATGAGGCGGAGAGCCGGGTCGCCCAGCCCGGCGAGCGTGTCGACCGCCGCGACAACGTCAGCGCGCACCGCATCGAGCGTCATGCCCACGAGGTTCCGACGCCGTTCGCGGTCCGGCGAGGCGATCGGCGTAATGACGGCAATCGGCGTGGCGGGGTGACCGTCACGCACCGTTTCGATGAATCCGGAGACAGCCGAAGCGAACACCCGCGGTCCCATGGTGCCCAGCTCGTAGACATTGATGCCCAGGCATAGGGAAATGAGGTCGGCCGGGGCGTCCCGGATGGTCCGGGCCACCACTGGATCGAGGTGGCACTCGCCGCCGAAGCCCAGGCAGGTCAGGCGCCAGCCGTGGCGGCGCGCGACCAGCGCCGGCCAGGTCTCGCTCGGGCCAGCGGCCGCCCGGCACTGGGTAATCGAGCTGCCGTAGGTGATCCAGCGCGGTCCGTCATGGGGCGCGGGCGCGATGCCGGTGTGACCGGAAAAGGTGAGCGCGCCGATTCGGGTCTGCCCGGCCTGGGGCAGCCACAGCTCGACCGTCTTAGTGGTTCATCCGGTAAGTAAAGACGACCGAGCGCAGACGACCAATGCCTTCGTAACGACACATTTCCGAGGGATCTTTGTCCGCCAAGCCTCCCCTGAACTTGCCGGATGGACCACTTAGGACCATCCGGGAGGTTTGCCTCGACCCGGTCAGGACCGCGCGCGATGCCTAACCGGTGGGTGCGCTCGCCCTTGATGAGCACATCGAGCGGCCCGGAATCCACATCGCCATGGACGCGAACGGCAATCCTGGCGGCATCGGTGCGCACCGCGATCCGGACGGCGGCCGGCATCCGGGCCCGCAAGGCGAGGTCCGGCGCGTGCGCCGTCGCCACGCGGTCAGGCGGCAAGCGCCACGGCTGCCACCAGTCACCGTCCCGCACGAGCGCGATCAGGCCGTCCCAGGCCAGCCGGCCATCGTCGGGCGCGATCTCCTCCACCGTCACGGCTCGTCCTTCCACATCGCGTCGCCCTCCACGGTCACGCCAGGCTCCGGGCTGCCCCGAGCAAGGCGGCGTCCGGCCCCATGGTACCGGGGAGGGCGGGAGTGGGAAGCGCCGCGCGCAAGGATGGGCCAAAGAGGTCGAAGGCGCCGGCGATGCCGCCGAGCACGACCACCGCGTCCGCGCCAAAATCGACGGCGAATGGCGCCAGGAAGGAACCCAGCGCGGCGCCGTACGCCACGAACGCGTCGTGGCCGGCGCTGGCGCCGCCGTGCGCCGCTTCCGCCGCGGCTTCCGGGTCTACCGGCAATCCGCCAGCCTCCCGCAGTTGGCGCTCCAGGCCGCGCACCGAGAAACGGTCGTCGGCACGGGCATCGCCCGCGGGATACGGGTAGAGCCAGCCGTTCGGCGGAACGCCGTGGCCGGAGGTTTGGGCGGCGCCGTTCACCATGAAGGCGGATCCGAACCCGGTTCCCAGCGTCACCCCGATCACCCGGTCATACCCGTGCCCCGCGCCGTAGAGGCATTCACCGGCAATGGCGGCCTCCGCATCGTTGCGGAACCGGATCGGCCGCTCTCCCCAGCCAAGCCGGCGGCGAAGCTCATCCGCCACGTTGACGCCGAAGAGCGATTCGTACTTCTCCACGCCTCTGATGCGGCAGACACCGGCGTCGTAATCGAACGGGCCGGGAAACGCGAGGGCCAGTCCCTTCGGCGATGTTTCCGGTAGCCGCCGCTCGTGGCGCTGGACGATGCCGGCGAACGTGGCCAGGATCGATTCCGCGCTCCCGCCGCTGTCGATCGCCGTCTGAGCGCGTTGTTCCACAACCGCCGAATCCATCGTCACGACGCCGCTTTTGACCGATGTTCCCCCCACGTCCAGCGCGATCGCGAACCGTATCCCATCCATCGGTCTCCTCCATCGTCAGCCCGCGCCACCCGCGAACGCCTTGCCCAGGGTCGTGCGCCCTGTCCGGCGGCGGCCGGCTTGACATCGCCACCCCATTCTGCTGTGATTCCCACCAAGTCGCGAGGGTGACGCCGCGCGATCCGGTCGATGGGATCGATTGGGTCGGTTGACGATACGGCAATGTGAGGGGGTCGTCGTGGTCGAGCCAGGTGGACAACGGCAGGCCCCTCCCCAACGCGAACCAGCCACCCCCACCCCGTTTGCCGCCTACGACGCGGCGCCAACGTTCCCCATCGCCAGCGGCCAGATCGAGACTGGCTACGAACCGCTGGCCCGGACGATCGCGGCCGCGGCGCGCAATGGCGTGCGGCGCTTTGCGTTCGATGGCTTCGGGGGTGTTCCCTGGGAGCACCTGACCTCGGCGCTCGACGCGCGTTGCCGGCCCCTGGGCGTGACCCTGGCCTGGCGCGACATCCGCGATTGTCTCCTGGACCAACCCGAGCTCGACGCGCGGATCGAACCCTGCCTCGGCGGAGACGATCCGCTCTTCGGCAAGCTCTTCGACGGAACCCTGCTCGACTTCTTCGATGCGGACCGGCTCCAGGCGATCGCGAACCAGCCGTCCGAAGGCCCGGTGGCCTATTACGGGCCCGGCGCCGCCCTGGCCGGCACGCCGAACCTGCTGGTCTACGTGGATGTGCCAAAGCATGTGATCCAGCGCTGGATGCGCGACGGGACGGCCACCAACATCGGCCCGCCGCGTCCCGATCCGTTCGCCGAGGCGTACAAGCGGGCCTACTTCGTCGACTGGCCGGCGCTCAACCGCCACAAGGCGCGGCTGCTCCCCAGCATCGACCTTTTCGTCGACATCCAGGATCCGGCGAGGCCGGCCGCGATCGCCGGCGCCAACCTGCGGGCGGCGCTCGACGAGGTGGCCCGCCACCCGTTCCGGGTCCGACCCTGGTTCGCGCCCGGTCCCTGGGGCGGGCAGTGGCTGAAACGTCACGTCCGGGGACTCGACCAGGATGCCCCCAATTATGCCTGGTCGTTCGAGCTGATCGTTCCGGAAAATGGCCTGGTGCTCGGAAACGGCGAACACCTGGAATGTTCGTTCGACCTCCTCATGTACCACGCCCACGAGCGGGTTCTGGGCCGCGCCGCGGCGCGCTTCGGGCATGCCTTTCCGCTCCGCTTCGACTACCTCGACACGATCGACGGCGGCAACCTCTCGATCCAGTGCCATCCGCGCCCGGATTACATCCGGGAATGGTTTGGCGAGCCATTCACGCAGGACGAGTCGTACTACATCGTGGCCCGCGAACCCGGCGCGCGGGTCTACCTCGGCTTCCGCGACGACGTGGAGCCCGGCCGGTTCCGGGATGCGGTCGAAACCTCGCGGAAACGCGGGGCGACCGTCGACATCGATCGTCACGTCAACGCCTTTACCGCCCAGCCGCACGATCTCTTCCTGATCCCGAGCGGGACGATCCACGCCAGCGGCACGGGCAACCTCGTGCTCGAAATCTCGGCGACGCCGTACATCTACACGTTCAAGATCTACGACTGGGTGCGGCGCGACCTCGACGGCAACCCGCGCCCGCTCAACATCGAGCGAGCCTGGGACAACCTCGATTTCAACCGCCGCGAAGCCTACGCGCGCGATCGGCTCCGGCCGCAACCGCGGGTGCTGGCGGAGGGTCCGGGTTGGCGCGAGCTGTTCCTGGGCAGCCACGACGACCTCTTCTACGCGGTCCATCGCTACGACCTCGACGGCAAGCTGGCGACGCGCACCGACGACCGCTGCCATGTGCTCAACGTGGTCGAGGGCGAGGGGGTGACGGTCGAGACGAGCGACGGACAGAGAACGCGTTTCAACGGCGGCGAAACGTTCGTCATCCCCGCCGCGGCCGGCGCCTACGCGCTCACGCCCGTGAGCGGCCCGTGCAAGGTCGTGAAAGCCTTCGTCAAATGACGATGGCCACTCGGCGGCGATAAGCCCGGCCCCCGCCTCGCCTGCCCCCGCATCTGCCAGTCGCAAATCGACCGGGGCTTGACATCACGGTCCGGGAACCCTATCGTGGGACCTACAAGTCATCATGTCATCATAACCAGTACCGATCCATGAGCGCCATGCAATCGGTGTTCCTGGGCGCGAATGGGGATCGAACGTGAGCGCCAGCGCCGTCCTAATCCCGAAATACCACATGGTCAAGGCGGCCCTGCTCGACCGCATGACGGACGGCACCTGGCACCCCAGCGCGCCGATTCCTTCCGAAACCGAGTTATGCCGACAGTTCGGCGTGAGCCGGATCACGGTCCGCAAGGCGATCGGCGACCTCGTCCATGAGGGGCGCCTGCGGACGGTCCAGGGCAAGGGCACCTTCATGACCGACCCGAAGGTCGGCGAGCGGTTCGTCCAGCGCGCGCTCGGGCTCTACGAGGAGATGTATCGCCGCGGCCTGCGGGTGACGACCGATGTCCTCCGCCAGGAGATCGTACCCGCCCAGCCCGATGTCGCCCGGCGCCTCGAGGTGGCGC
>JACCYX010000321.1 GCA_013696265.1 Chloroflexia bacterium | reverse complement strand
ACCGGCGTCACGTAGCGGTGGTAGAGCGGGGCGAAGGCACGGGGATCGGCGATCGCCTCCGCGATCAGGGCGCCATCGCCGGGCTCGCCGTTCCCGGCCGACCGCGATGGATCGGTGGGGAGGGCCGCCTTCGCGCTCCGGTGCTGTGCCAACGTCGCCACTCCATCGTCCCGTTTCGTTTCCCCGGTCGCCTCATGCTCCCGCGTTCAGGTGTCGCGTACAGGGGTAAACGGGAAACGGGCCGAGGGGTATCAATATCACCGGACACGACCCACCATTGGTAGGGGAGCACCTTGTGTGCTCCCGTGTGTCTGCGACCCGGTATTGGCGGGAGCACACAAGGTGCTCGCCTACCCGGCCACATGAGTGTGCGGAGGCACGACGAGTGGTGCCTGCCCGAACGGGTGCGCGTCGCCAGGGCCGAGAGAAGCTCGGCAGCCCTACGCGTCGGACGTCGCGCTCCAGGCGTCACGCATCCCGATACGTGGCTTCGACGGTGACCGGGAAGTTGACCGATTGGGAGACGAAGCACTTTTCGTGGGCCTCGTGGTGGAGGGCGTCGGCCCGTTCGCGGTCGGCGCCGGGGGCCAGGTGATCGTCGCTTCGTACCGGTGTTCCGTGCCTGGCATGCGCCCTCCCCGTTGACCGAATCGGCATCCAGCCATTGTACCGGGGAGGGTGTGCCAGGAGCGCTTCAGGGATCAGGGTTCCGTTGCTACCGGGGAGGCCGCGGGACTGGCGGTCGGCGAGGCGATGACCTGGCCGCTCATCTGGACGGTTTCGATCACCGGCCAACAGGAACCTCGGGGACCCACGCAGACCAGGAATGAGTCCGCCATCACCCACTCTCCGTCGACCTCTTCGAAGGTGACGAAGAGGGTCACGGCGGCTCCAATCCAATCCTACACGCCGGCCTCATCTGGTAATGACTGAATCCGCAGCATGCCGCCCAGGCGGCCATCCGGTAGCTGGACGACATCGTTCGGGAGCAGGACGCGCTGGGGATGAAGGGTATAGACGCCGTTTCCGTCGGTGATCCTGGATGCGGCGGCGTTGGCGATCAGGATCTCGATTGGGTCGGTATAGCCGAGCGCCTCCGAGATCGCCTGGGCGGTGTCGAGTTGGGATTGGGAAACCCCAGTCTCGCCGGGCACTGCGAGGACGGCTCCTCCACCATCGACGACCAATGACGCATCGGTTGGCGCCTCGCAACCGCTGGCGACGCGGAGGAAGGTTGTGGCCGCCGCAACTTGGTCGGCTTCGTCCGCCGTAGCAAACGGAACATAATTGGCCGGATCGGTCACGACCGACGGCAGCGCTGGTGGAGTCGCGGCCCGCTCCTCCGCCGAGAGGAGGCAGTCCTTGTTCATCAACGGCGACAGCCACTGGCGGTCGACGTCGTCCGGGGTGGCGATTGTGAGCCGCGGCTTGGTCGCGCCGCTGGTCTCGAAGCCCTCGCACGGCCCGATACAGAGGCTGAGCGTCTCGTCGTAGAGCCACTGGCGGTCCTGCTGGGCGAATATGTGGACCGTGACGTGGGTTCTGTCGGCCGCATCGCCGGCGGGCTCGATCCGGCCGTCTTCGGCGAGCCAATACTCGCCGGAGTAGAAGGCGATTCGGCCATCGGCCAATTGCCGATACACGCCAAGTCCCGCTTCCGCCGCCAGCGCGTCGCCGGCGACACCGAGGGTTGCCTCCATCGCGACGTCACGGATACGTTCCATCTCCTCCAGTTCGTGCCACGCCAGAGGGTATCCCAGGATCGCGTCCGCTTCTTCATCGGTCACGATCCATGCCACTCCCGCCGGATCGGCGTTCGCGTCCTCGGTGGTGCGTCGATCCGTCATCATCGTCCGCGGAATCTCACCAGTCACGCCATCGAAGGGGCCACAGGCCACGATCTGTTCCCACCGGCTGGAGATGTAGATCGCATGTAGATCCGGGACGACGGATCCTCCGCTTCGATACAGGCGGTCAGGAAGGGGATTACCCGAACCGGCGCTCGCCGGATCGACCGCGCAGGCATCCGCGACGGGTGACGCTTCCGGGGTGGCGTAGGCGAGCTGGGCGGAATCCTCGGTGGCGAGGGCGGAGGGGAAGATGCCCCGGCCGCCGCCTGGCGCGAGGCTGGCGAAGGTTCCCCCCACCAGCACGAGAACCGCCACCACGAGCAGGAAGGTGCTGGTGGGCTGGGCCGATGGGATGACCCGCAGGACGCCAGGGGAGGGCCGGGGCCGTTTCGGTTTCGATGATTCCCCCCGTGTCACCCAGGGGTTGAGCGGGAGCATACCGCCCGCCGCGCCGGGTGTTTGCGGCATGGGGGCGGTATCCGGTGTGCCGCCGTGTTCGGCCATCAGTTCGGCCCAGATCCGGCCCTTCGTCGCCCGGTCGAGTGGGACCGGAACGGTCTTGTCGAACTCGGGGCCGATCTGCCCGATCGCCGCGGCGGTTTGCGTGAGCGGCGAGTCCACATCGGACCGGACCGGCATCCCGAGCGTCAATGCGTCGAGCGCGTCCGCGAAGCGGTCTTCCGGCGAGGGGGTGCTGTGGTCAGGCATGGTCGGTCTCCCGCATCGGCGATGCCGGGCAGTCGAAGGCGAGCGACTCGCCAAGGAGGTCGCGCAGGCGGGCGTAGGCCCGGAACTGGGTCGATTTGACGGCGTTGAGGTGCAGATCGAGGGCGGCGGCGATTTCGGGACCGGTCAGGCCCGCCAGCCGCAGTTCCACCACCTGGCGCTGGCCAGCGGTGAGTTGCGCCATCGCCGCCATGAGCGTCCGCCGCTGCTCGCTGGCGATGGCGTGGTCTTCCGGCGAGCGGGCGGGGTCGCGCAGCGCGTCGTGGCCGGCGATGTCGTCGAGCACGGCGGTTTCGCGGCGGGTGCGGTGGGTGTCGATCACGAGGTTGCGGGCGATCGCGAAGAGCCAGCCGCGGAACGAGCCGTTGTCTGGGCGTTCGCTGAAGCGGGGGAGGGCGGTCAGCGCCCGGGCGAAGATCTGGTGGGTGAGGTCGGCGGCCACCTCGCGGTCCGAGGTGCGCCGGTAGCAGTAAGCGAAGACGGCATCGACGTAGCGTTCGTAGAGCGGGGCGAACGCGGCTGGCTGGTGTTGGGCGCGCCGCACGATTGCCAGCTCGTCCGCCCCCGTGTCACGGGGCGCCGGTGCGGAATCATTTGCTTCGGGACGCAGCGCCCGGAGGCGATGGTCTGGTGCGGCGGCCAGCATGGAACCCCCGATGATGTGTCGCGCCTGACTCGATCATAGGGGTGAACGACGGATTGGGGAAAAGGATTCGGGCCGATGATACGCCGATGG
>JACCYX010000313.1 GCA_013696265.1 Chloroflexia bacterium | reverse complement strand
TCGCCCGCATCGAGTTGGAGCGCGCCGCCAACAAGGTGGATGTCACGCTTCACACCTCCAAGCCCGGCATTGTCATCGGCAAGCAGGGCGCGAATGTCGAGCGCCTGCGGCAGATGATCGAGAAGGCCGTTGGCAAGAAGGTCAATATCCGGATCGAAGAGATCAAGATTCCCGAGATCGAGGCGCGATTGATCGCCGAGAGCATCGCGGAACAGATCGCGCGTCGCGTGTCGTACCGGCGGGCGATGAAGCACGCCGTGCAACAGGCGATGCGGCGTGGCGCCAAGGGCGTGAAGATTCGCCTGGCCGGTCGGCTCGGCGGCGCGGAAATGAGCCGGGCCGTGACCGAGAAGGATGGCCGGGTGCCGCTCCACACGTTGCGCGCCAACATCGATTTTGCGGTGGTCCACGCGGCCACCACGTATGGCCGCATCGGCGTCAAGGTCTGGGTCTACAAGGGTGACGTGATCCGCACGGGTCCGGAAGTCACCGCCGCCTCGCTGTCGGCGGACCTGGCGACGGCGGGCGATTAGCCGGCATCGGACGGCGCGCCGGGGACACCCGGCCGCGAGTAGTGTGAAGCGGAGCCAATGTCATGTTGATGCCGAAGCGGACCAAATACCGCAAGGTCATGCGGGGACGGATGAGGGGCAAAGCCTATCGCGGCTCCGACATCTCGTTCGGTGAGTTCGGATTGCAAAGCCTCGAACCGGCCTGGATCACCAGTCGCCAGATCGAGGCCGCACGCCGGGCCATCACCAACTACCTGAAGCGTGGCGGCAAGGTTTGGATCCGGGTCTTCCCGGACAAGCCGGTCACCAAGAAGCCCGCTGAAACCCGCATGGGTTCCGGCAAGGGCAATCCCGAGTTCTGGGTGGCGGTCGTCAGGCCGGGCCGGATGTTGTTCGAAATCGCCGGCGTCCCCCAGGATCAGGCGTCCGAAGCCCTGCGTCGCGCCGGGATGAAGTTCCCGATGAAGACCAAGGTCCTCGTGCGCGAGACACCGGGCGCCGGAGCCCAGGTCGAGGAGGGAGCGGCATGAAGCCAGCCGAGATTCGGGCGCTGACTCCCGAGCAGATCGAGGAGCGCCTGCAAGAGTTGCACGCCGAATGGCGTGACCTGCGGTTCCAGGAAGCGGTCGGTCAACTGACCGCCACCTCCCGGACCCGGCAAATCCGCAAGGATATCGCCCGGATTCACACCATCGTTGGTGAGACCGAGCGAGCGCAGGCTACGGCCAACTAAACCGTCGCTTGTAGGGCTGCGGACCTTGGGTCCGCCCGTCCAGGTCCGAGACGGTTCAGGGGATCACGTTCGGCCTAGAAAACACGAGGAAACGCATGAGCGATGTTGAGGAAGTGACAGCTCCAACCGACGAGAAGGTGGCGCCGCTACAAAAACCGCGCACCATGAAGGTTGGCAAGGTTGTCAGCAACAAGATGGACAAGACCGTCGTGATCACCGTGGACTACGTTCGCCGCCATCCGCTCTACCACAAGCGGATTACGCGCACGTCCAAGTTCATGGCCCACGACGAGAACAATTCGGCATTGCCGGGCGACATTGTCCGGATCGAGGAATCCCGCCCACTTTCCAAGCGCAAGCGCTGGATTGTGCGTGAGATTGTCGAGCGCGCGGTCCAGCTCTAGTTCTGGAAACGGCGTACGAGTGCGGGCCTCATCGGGGCCCGGAGGATAGTGAACGGTGATTCAGCCACAAACCCGGCTCAAGGTGGCCGACAACAGCGGGGCACGGGAAATCATGTGCATCCGCGTGCTGGGTGGCTCGTCCCGCCGGTGGGGCAGCGTTGGTGACACGATCATCGCGTCGGTAAAGGTCGCCCAGCCAAACGCCGCGGTCAAGAAGGGCGAAGTGATTCGCGCGGTGATTGTGCGGACGGCCCAGGAATACGGGCGGCCGGATGGCAGCCACATCAAGTTCGACGACAACGCGGCGGTGTTGATCAACGCGCAGGGAGCCCCTCGTGGTACGCGCATCTTCGGCCCCGTTGGCCGTGAGCTGCGTGAGCGAGCCTACATGCGCATTGTGTCACTCGCCCCGGAAACACTGTAGGGATCGGTGATGAGGAAGATTCGAACCGGCGATGAAGTGCTGGTTACCAACGGTCGCAACAAGG
>JACCYX010000302.1 GCA_013696265.1 Chloroflexia bacterium | reverse complement strand
TCGACGTAGAGTTGCAGGCTGCCGACCCCGTGCGGGCCGTCCCGGACAACCGTCGGCGGCACGAGGCCCCAGCCCAGCCAATCGCTCAGCAGCCAGGATGCGTATTCGCGCAGGTAGAGGGTTCCCGACGGAAAGTCCCAGAGGGGCCGCTCACCGGCCTGGGGCTTGTAGATGCCGAGGCATTCCCGGTCGTCCCCGGTGCTGAGACCCACCGCAAAGGTGTAGTTCGACCCCCAGGGCACCAGCCTGGCGGCGGTGATGTCGGCCTCCCGCAGGATGCCGAGCGCCGCCGCGTCGTCCAGAGGGGCCGTTGTCACGTCGGTCCCGTCGTCGTGTTCGAAGCGAATGCGAAGGTCTGGCATGAAATCCCGAGCCGGTGAACCGCTCGCCCTGGTTGGCGATGCCTGATTCTACTGCGATTAGCGCTCCATACAGGCACGGAATGCCCGATGGCGTCATCCCAAGCAGTCTCGCGTCATGTCGAGAACACCCGGTTCGCGCTCTCGCGGGATTCCTGGGTCGCGGGTACAATCCCGGCACAGTCGCACGCGCCACCGCCCGCTCGGGCCGCTGGCGCATGTGCGAGAACCATTCGGAAGGAGCCCTGGTTAGCATGAAGATCGTTCGCTACATGGATACCGCCACCAACGCCGCCGCCTTCGGCATCGTCGAGGGCGACACCGTCTTCGCCGGGCAAGGCGACATCTTCACTGGCCTGACGAAGGGCGCCAAGGTCGGGCCGTACAACGACGTACAGCTGCTGGCGCCCATCGAGCCGGGCAAGGTCATCGCGATCGGCATGAACTACCTCAAGCACGTCAAGGAACTCGATGCTTCGCGTGAGGTGCCGACCGAGCCGGTCGTCTTCATGAAGCCCCAATCGGCCATCGTCGGACCAGGCGTGGCGATCGAACTCGCCTACCCCGAGAACGAAACGCACTACGAGGCCGAACTGGTGGTCGTCATCGGCAGGACGGCCAAGCGGGTTTCCGAAGCCGACGCGCTGGACTACGTGCTCGGCTACACCGCCGGCAACGATGTCTCGGACCGCGTGCAGCAGATGGCGGGGATCCAGTGGATTCGCGGCAAGGGCTACGACACCTACCTCCCGCTGGGTCCGGTGATCGAGACCGATCTCGATCCCGGCAACCTCACCGTCCAGTCCCGCCTCAATGGAGAAATGCGTCAGGACGACAACACCAACGGCCTGATCTTCAGCGTGCCGTTCCTGATCGAGTTCCTGAGCGATGTGATGACGCTCAACCCGGGCGACATCATCATGACCGGCACCCCGCACAAGGTCGGCGCGCTCAAGGCCGGCGACACGATCGAAGTCGAGGTCGGCGGCGTCGGCACGCTCTCCAACCCGGTCGTCAACCGAGCCTGACCGCAGCCCGCAATCGTTAACGGGTGCGATCCGGGCGGACACACCATCGACCAGGTCGAAGCCGGGCGAGGTGCCGATCATGGTCGATGGGCGATCGCTTCGCCGTCGCACCACGGAATCCGGTTCTACCACTGTTTTTCCGTCATCCGCCGGCCGTAATCGGCGGCGGATGCGCGAAGTACACTACTCTCATGGCGCGAATGTATTTTCCGCCATGAGGGTTGCCTCTTTAACAATGTGGGATGATGGCATCCCGGTGAGCCAACGATTGCGAATCGCGATCGTTGGCGTTCGTTCCAGTGAAGGCTACAGGACCATGCGCATTACGATTTTCGGAACCGGCTACGTGGGCCTGGTGACCGGCGCCTGCTTCGCCGAGAGCGGCAACCACGTCTATTGCGTCGATGTCGATGTGGACAAGGTCGCCGCGCTTCAGCGGGGCGAAATCCCTATCTATGAACCCGGCCTGGCCGAAATCGTGGGGCAGAACACCAAAGCGGGCCGCCTGACGTTCACAACCGATGCCAGCGAAGGCGTCGATCACGGACTGATCATCTTCATCGCCGTCGGCACGCCGCCGCAGGAAGACGGGTCGTCCGACCTCCGCTACGTCGTGGACGTTGCCCGCACGATCGGTTCGATGCTCAAGAAGCCGGCGCTGATCGTAGACAAATCGACAGTCCCGGTCGGCACCGCCGCCCTCGTGCGTCAGACGATTCAGGAAGAGCT
>JACCYX010000283.1 GCA_013696265.1 Chloroflexia bacterium | reverse complement strand
GCGTGTATCCGTAGTACCCGTAGCTGCTCTCCCAGATGTCGGTCTGCTCGGCGAGGTCTGGATCGTACGACGGACCGCCGGTGATGTGGTCGCGCGTGCGATCGACGTGCACCTGGTCGCCCTCGATACGCGAAACGGCGTCGACCGGGATCAGGAAGGTCTTCTCGCCGATCCCGAGGAAGCCGCCGGCCGCAACCCGAAGGAAACGCACCTTGCGCTCGTCCTCGTCGATCATTAGTCCCTCGACGGTGCCGATATCCTCGCCCTGCTGATCGACCACGGTGTGCCCGCGAATGTCTTCCGCCGCATCGGCGACAGTGAGGTCGGTATCGCCGAGTTTGACCAGGGCTGGCTGTGTCCGGTTGGTCATGGAATGACTCCTTCGTGAATCGTTAGCCGTCGCAACTCCCAATTAATGATGCCTGGGAGATGAATCATCGTCGATTCCAGAGGCATAACGATCGTAAGTTCGCTATTGTAACACATTTCCCGGCTGGCCGGTCAGGCATGACCACCACGAGGGCCAACCGCCACTCGCTCGCCCCGGACGTAGCCCGGACGATCACCGATAAAGCCCATCAAGCGGGTATCATGAACCCTGAGGAGTAAATGGAATGGAAGCAGACATATTCTTCAATAGTTGGGTCGGACTTGTGCGTATTCTGGTCGTCGGCACGCTCGCGTATGCGGCGCTGGTGCTCATGCTCCGGGCATCCGGCAAACGGACCCTGTCGAAAATGAACGCCTTCGACCTGGTGGTGACGGTTGCCCTCGGCTCGACGCTGGCGACCATTATCCTCTCCAGGGATGTCGCCCTGGCCGAAGGGGTGCTTGCCTTCGGCGTGCTGATCGGCCTTCAGTTTGCCGTTACCTGGTCGTCGGTCCGGTCGACAGCAATCAGCCGGCTCGTGAAGTCCGATCCGATCCTGTTGTTCTATCGTGGCGCCTTTCTGCACACGTCGATGCGTGAATCGCGGGTGGTCGAAGACGAAATTACCGCCGCTGTGCGCCAGCAAGGTATCGGCTCGATGGACGAGGTGGAAGCGGTGGTGCTGGAAACCGACGGTACGTTTGCGGTTGTCAAGCCGGGTAATGCCAGGGCGACCGCGCTTTCGCCCCTTGCGGGCGTACCTGAGCGTTAACCGGCCACAGTTTGGCCCTGGCCAGGGTCGCCAGGCATGCACCGTCCACCGCCTTCGTAGAAACGACAGAGGTGTCAGGTGGAAATCTTCGGGATTCGATTCGTCGGCGTCAATGCCGAAAACGGCCAGAAGCTGCTCCTGACTGGAGCGCTGATCCTGATCGTCTGGCTCCTGAGGATCGGCCTCAGACGGCTCGTTCGGATCGCCCCGATGGAGGGCACCGATCCGCACGCCGAGTTCTGGTCGCGGCAGGGAATCAATATCGGGACCACGGCGCTGCTCGTGCTGGGCCTGCTCTCGATCTGGTTCGACGACCCGACCCGGCTGGCCACGGCGCTGGGCCTGGTGACGGCCGGACTGGCGTTCGCGCTTCAGAAAGTCGTAACGGCCATCGCCGGCTACTTCGTGATCCTGCGCGGCGACACCTTCAACGTTGGTGACCGGATCACGATGGGCGGGGTTCGCGGCGACGTGATCGGCCTCGGCTTTATCCAGACCACGATCATGGAAATGGGCCAGCCCCCGGCGGTCCAGGCGGCCGATCCGGCGATGTGGGTCAAGAGCCGTCAATACACGGGCCGCATCGTCACGGTCAGCAACGACAAGATCTTCGACGAACCGGTGTACAACTACACCCGCGATTTTCCGTACCTCTGGGAAGAAATCGCGATTCCCATCCCCTACGCCGCCGACCGGGATCGGGCCGAGCGAATCCTGCTCCAGGCCGCCAGGCGCCACACCGAGCACTCGAGCAAAACGAGCCAGCGCGCGATGGACGCCATGATGGAGCGCTACTACATGCAGCCGTCGTCGGTCGAGCCGAAAGTCTTCTACCACCTGACCGACAATTGGCTCGAACTGACGGTGCGGTTCCTGACCGAGGACCGCGGCGTGCGAGACGTAAAGGACGCGATGAGCCGCGAGATCCTGCGTGAATTCGAGGAGGCCGGCATCGGCATGGCCTCGGCAACGTACGAGATCGTTGGCTTTCCACCAATCAGGATCGTGACGGCTGATCCTCATAAGGAGTGACACAGGGCCGTGGCGTGCGCTCAACCTGCCGCTCCCGCCATCGGGCGGCCCCGCTGGACACCGGCCTATGCACGTACGGGCCGCCCCATGCCGTTGCCGGCATCAAGAGAGGCGCTTGTGGAGCCTGAGGTCGTCACGATGGGGTCCCAGGGACCCATGGAGACCGACGACAGGGTCACACTTATGTCTACTCTAAAGTCCTGCGCCGCTACCTGATAGTCATAAAACTTAATTCCTATAGACATAAGGAGTAGCATGGCGCACTCTGTGATGGGACGCATTGTCCCCATCAGGTAGCTGTTCATCACCGTGACGCCGGGCCAGGCGGTCCGAACACGCACAGCACGACCCTCAAACGTCCAATTGAACCTTTGCTCACTCGCCTGGGTGACACGGGACATTCGTCCGTGCGCTACGTTCCGTGCGAACGAAGAGAGTGAGCCACCATGCCCAGCATTCCTCACCGCTTGACCCGAAGACTTCTGCATCTGATCGCCCTCCTGGCGCTCGTGACCAGCCTGGTCGTGCCAATGACGGCATCCGCCCTGGTCCTGGGTTTATAGGACACCGACATCGCTGTCCCTCCCGCCGATGCATCGGTAACGCTCGAGGACGAGCCGGTCGTCGAGGACGTGCCGGTCGTTGAGGACGAGCCCGTCGTCGAGGATGTGCCGGTCATCGAGGACGAGCCCGTCGTCGAGGATGTGCCGGTCATCGAGGTCGAGCCCGTGATCGAGGACGAACCCGTCGTCGAGGATGTGCCGGTCATCGAGGACGAACCCGTGATCGAAGATGAACCGGTCGTCGAGGACGAACCGGAGTCAGGATTCGGGATCCTGGCCGAGGAGCCGGTCGTTGCGGCGGCCGAGGCTCCGGCTGAGGACGTGGTCATGGCAGCGGCTGCTGGGTGCGTCGTTGGCCCCGGTGTGACGCAGACCGAGACGACGGTGACCGGATCGGACGGTAATGACACCATCGACTGCACCAATGCCAGTCCTGGCAAGACAATCAACGGTGGCGGCGGCAACAACACCATTACCGGCACGGCGTTCGATGACAACCTTGATGGGGGCGGCGGCAACGATACGATCACCGGCGGTCCCGGCAACGACTGCATTACCGGCGGCCCCGGCAACGACAGCCTCACCGGCAGCGCGGGGAGCAACACCATCTTCTTCGACGATGACGACTCCGTGGTGGCCAACAACAACGACCCCAATGGTGAGGTAACTGGCTGCAGGAGCAACTGCTCTCCCCGGTGCTCAACAGCTACGGCAACTACCGTACCAGTCGCCACGGCGACCACGGCACCAGCCGCGACCGCGACCACCATGCCAGATGCCACGGCAACGACGGTACCAGCCACGACCGCACCGGTCACGACTGCGACCACGGTGCCAGATGCCACCGCTTCGGCCACGAATGCGCCAGGCGCCACGGCTCCGGCTGCCACGGCAACAACGACACCGGCGACCATAGCCGCAACGGCGACCATAGCCGCAACGGCGACCAATGGCACCGATAACGGTGGCGGCGGCACCGACAACGGTGGCGGCGGCGGCACCGACAACGGTGGTGGCGGCGGCACTGACAACGGTGGCGGCGGTGGTACCGACAACGGTGGTGGCGGCACTGACAACGGTGGCGGCGGCGACACTGGCAACGGTGGCGGTATCGGCATCGGCAACACGTTCGATACTGTATCTGAGACGAATATCAGCTTGTCGTCAGGCAACGCTACGGACATAGGTGTCGTCGCTGGCACCGGCGCGAGCCTTGACGTCGGTACATCGGTCAACGCCTTCCCGAGCGCCGGTGCCAACGAAACAGGCGGCGCCATGGTGAACGCCTTCCCAAGCACGGGATCCGGCGAAACGCCAACGTCTCACTCCAACTTTTGGCTGCTTGGGGCAATTGTGGGCGCCTGTCTCACGGGTGTCGCGGGCTTCGGTTTCCTGCAACGGAAACCAGCGTCGCGAACCCGGTAGGGTCGCGAGTGCGACCTTCGCCTGGGTGATACCATCATCCGAACGAGGGCGTGACCACGCAAACACCGACGGCCCGGCGCAATGCCGGGCCGTCGGTGTGCCGATTCAGGCAAGAATTTCACAGGGGCGAGGCATCGCTGCCTCGCCCCTGTGGCGTGATTCCGCGCTAGTTCAGGTAGGCCGTCGCGGCCCAGCCGGCGGTGCCCTTGTAGGACACCTCGCGCCAGCCGTTGGCGGTGCCCGAGAGCGCCTTCACCGTGGCGCCGGACGGAATGACCAGCCTGACCTTCGCGCCCGAGTTCGGCTCGGAGCGGAGGTTGAGCCGGGCCGTGGTGGTGAAGGTCTCACCGGTCGGGTTCCCATTCGGCGACCAGGAGAGGTACTGATCAGCAATCCAGCCGGCGAGGCCGTTGTGGATCACGTAGCGGAAGCCGTTCTGGTAGGTGTTGCTGGCCTGGACCGTGGCCCCCTTCGGCACCACGCGCAACACCGAATTGCTGGACGACGGGCCGGACCGCAGGTTGACGCTGGCGGTGGTCTTCGCCGAGCCGACGATGACCGGTATCTCATGGCCGCTGGCGGCCGGCTGGATCAGCGGGGCGTACACCCAGCCAGTCTTGCCCTGGTAGTTGACCCCGTAGAAGTTGTTCTGCTCCCTGGCGGTAAGGGTGAAGGTGGCGCCCTTGGGGATGACCGCAATCACCGGGTGACTGGTGCTGGGACCGGTGCGGAAGTTGGCGTTCGAAGTCACTGTGTATTTCTGCGAGGTGTGTTCCGCGGCCGCGCGTCCCACCGTGGCGACGGCGGCGATCGTCGCGCCGGCGGCGGCGAAGGTGCGGATGGCCGAGCGCCGGGTCATCGGTGCCTTCAGGGCGGTATCGATGGTGCTGGAATCTGGCGTGTGCATGGTGTTGGCTCCTTGTCGGGAATGAATGCGAGTCATGATGTCCTCTCGTTCCAGGTCAGCGACCTGGCCTGGTTCCACACGATAGAGCGCCCGCGTGGGTGGCGCGTACCTGGCCGGATTGCCCGGCCCGCCATTGTTGTCGCCGCGATTGATCGCCTCCTGTACGCGATTGTCAAATACCCCATGGGGGTATTTTTCTTCTTCGATGGTACCGTCCGAGTGTCTGAAGATCAATCCGTAATTTCCGCAGACTTTTCGGTGCGTTTCCGGCGTTGTCTGGACGCGGCCAGAGTCCGGAAATCGACCGCGCACGGGAACACGCCCCTGGCGGTGCCGGTTTCGCCGCGTGGCGAGAAAACCGGAGGGGAACTGGCCGTATGGATCAAATCACCAGGACATGTGGGCCGGAGGCGGGATTCGGGGGGGAGCAAGAGGTACTGGGGAGCGGTCACCTTCCTCAATAGTGGTGCGCGTCAACGCGAAGGCCGAAGGCATTCCCTGGCCGTCATGTATCCAACGC
>JACCYX010000273.1 GCA_013696265.1 Chloroflexia bacterium | reverse complement strand
TGGTGCGCCGACGATCAGGCAACACGAGGAAGCACAGCACGATGCCTACGGGAACAGTCAAGTGGTACAACCCTGAAAAGGGTTTCGGTTTTATCGAGCGTGATGGCGGCGAAGAGGATCTCTTCGTTCACCGTTCCGCCGTCGGCTATCAGACTCTCGGCGAGGGTGACCGCGTCGAGTTCACCGTAGGCATGGGTCCCAAGGGACCGGCTGCTGATTCCGTGACAGTCCTGGAATCCAACCCGAATCCTCGCCCCCAGCGTTCGGCTGATGGCGGCAATGGCGGCGGTCGACGCGGCGGCTTCGAGTCCGATGTCGATCCGTCTTCCCTGCCGCTCGTGGCGGGCACCGTGGATCGTTTCGACGATCTCAAGGGCTTTGGCTTCATCAAGCAGGACAATGGCGGAGCCGACGTGTTCTTCCACCAGTCCGCGCTGAATGGCGCCCGCGTCTACCAGGGCGACCACATCGAGTTCCGGCTCGGTGAGGGCCCGAAGGGTCCGCGCGCCGAGCAGATTCGTTTGCTCGACCAGTAAGACCGATCAGCAAGACAGCCGGTCCCTTGCGGGGCCGGCTGTTTTTGCGTCCGGCGGGTTGCGAACGTGGCAAGCGTGCCGCGAATGGTTCAAGGCGCTTCCGCCTTACCGCCAGCCAGGTGCTATGTTCAGGCGGGACATCGCCCGTCCTGGCACCCGCGCCCGGGTCCCCGAAGTTCTGGTAGTGGCAGAGTTCATCTCTGCCGTTGTCCAGGTGAGGCAGAGATGACTCGCTCCGCTGCCCTCGCTAGCTCGGGACTGCCGCTACCAGCGCTTGCCATCTCAATAGCCGGATTCCGTACATCGCGCGTCGATTCTCGAATTGCGAAAGTGGGTTGTAACCATGAATGCGCTCAAGGCGCTGATGATCGTTACCTTCGCGGAGGCCATCTCCTGGATCGGCCTCCTGCTCGGCATGGTGCTCAAGTATGGTTTCGACAACGAGCGGGGCGTGTCGATCATGGGGCCGATCCACGGCATGTTGTTCATGGTCTTCGTCGTCCTGCTGCTGATTACCCATTTCCAGGAACGCTGGTCGATCGGGCGGGCCCTGCTGTCGTTCGTCGAGTCTGTTCCGCCATTGACCGGTTTCCTGCTTGGCAAACGGTTGCTCCAGGACGTGCGCATGGACGATGCTGAGCGTTCGCCGGCATCGTAAACCGTTCGATATTCCGAGAGAACCCAGGATCACCAATGAACCCCGTTCCCCTCTCCGTTCTCGATCTCGTGCCCCTGCAATCCGGCGTCGATTCCGCCGGAGCGATCGCGGAATCCGTGGCACTCGCCCAGGCGGCGGAGTCGCTCGGCTACCTGCGCTACTGGTTCGCCGAGCATCACAACAGCCGGGCACTGGCGACCGCCGCCCCGGAAGTCATGATCCAGCACGTCGCGTCCAGGACATCGACGATCCGGGTCGGGTCGGGCGGCGTGATGTTGCCAAACCACGCGCCACTCAAGATCGCGGAAGTCTTCAAGTTGCTCAACGCCATCTACCCGGACCGGATCGATCTGGGGCTCGGCCGGGCGCCCGGCACCGATCAGCGGACCGCCCTCGCCCTGCGACGCACCCCGGAAGCCCTGCAAGCCGATGACTACCCGGAACGCCTGATGGAACTTCTCGCCTATGGCGATGACGGGGCTGTCGCGCCGGGAAGTCCGGCGCCGATCGTCGCGATTCCGGTCGATGTCGCGCTGCCTCCGGTCTACCTGCTGGGTTCGAGCGGGTTCAGCGCCCACCTGGCGGCGCAAGTTGGTCTCGGCTTCTCGTTTGCCTCGCACATCAACCGCCAGGCCGCGGTTCCCGCCTTGCGGGTCTACCGGGAACGATTTGAGCCCTCGACCTGGTATGAACGCCCTCACGCTATGCTCGCCTGTTCAGTCGTGGTCGGCGAGACGATGGAGCACGCCGCGCAACTGCTCAAGGTGGTCGAGATCGCCACCTACCAGTTGATCACGGGCCAGCAGCAGCCGCTCCCGACGCTCGAACAGGCGATCGCCAACCCGTTGGGTGATGTGCAGCGGCTGCAGATCACCCAATTCATGTCCAATGCCTTCGTGGGAGACGCCCCGACGGTGGCCGCCGAGGTAAGCGCGATGGCGCGCGACGCGCGGGCCGACGAGGTGATGCTGATGGTCCGCGTACCCGAACATGAAGACCGATTACGTGCCATCCGCGACCTGGCGGCGGAGTGGCGAAAGCTCGGCTAAAGGAAACTCCGGCCAACCAGCCTGGCATCCGCAATGCGTAGGGGCGGTACCGCCATCGACCGTGAACGACAACTCACTCGCGCGGACCCGGTCGACGGTGTGTCCGCCCCTACGCAAATGTGCATCAGGCGTGACCATGAGTCGTTTGGCAAGTAATCACGCTAGACAGGATACGCCGCCGCCTCGTCGTTCCACCCCGCGAAACTCTCCAGCGTGGCGCCCACGCCAGTGCCAGGCCCGAACGACATCCCCAGGTCGAGAAGGGTCCGTTCGAGCATTCCCACCTGGGCGACAACCAGCGTCGGGTGGGCCGCCTGGCCCATGTGGCCGAGCCGGAAGAGTTTCCCCGCCAGCTCGCCGTACCCACCAGCGATCATCACCCCGTAGCGGGCGCGCAGGGTATCGATGATCTCCTTCGCATCGAGGCTGTCTGGCACCCTGACCGCCGTGCAGCAAGCCGTGGCGATCGATTCGGATTCCGCCCAGAGTTCGAGACCAAGCGCCTTGACTGCCGCGCGAGCCGCCTTCGCGCTCGCCTGGTGCCGGCCCACGAACGCCTCCATACCCTCGCGCAGCGCCTGTTCGAGCACCGATTCCAGTGCGTAGATTTCGGTCACCGATGGCGTGTAGGGAAAGCGCCCGTTGTCGATCCAGGTCGATTTCCAGTCGAGGAGCGAGAGGAACGATCCCCGAAGGGGCACTGGACGCGCCTCCATGGCCGCCCACGCCGCCGGGCTCACCGAAATGAGGGAGAGCCCCGGCGTACCGCCCAGGCACTTCTGGGGGCCCGCCACGGCGACATCGATCGCCCAATCCTCCGGGCTGAGCAGTTCGCTGCCCAGCCCGGAAACCGTATCCACGATCGAGATGACGTCGAACTCGCGCGCGATCCGGCAAATCTCCCGCACCGGATTGACCGTGCCCGACGGCGTTTCGGAGTGGACGACCGTGAGGTACCGGATGCCGGGGATCGACTGGAGCACGCGCCGCACATCGGCTGGATCGACCGCCGCGTTGTACGGCACCGACAACTCGACCGGGTCGCCGCCGTACGTGCGGATGAAGTCCTCCATCCCCTTGCCGAAAACACCCGAGACGAGATTCAGCACCTTGTCGCCGGGGGCAACCAGCGAGGCGACCACCGCTTCCAGCCCAAGGATCGCCTCGGCCTGCATGACGACGACATCATACTCAGTCCGAAAAACCCGCTTGAGCAGGCTCGTCGTGCGGCTGAAAATCTCGATGAAAGCCGGGTCGTAGTGGTAGAGCACGGGGCGCTGCATGGCGCGGAGGGTTTCCGCCGTGACATCGACCGGACCGGATGCCATGTTGAAACGCGGCCAGGTGGTCATCTCGATTCGCCTTTCCGTCGTCGATTTAGCGTGGGAACAGCTCGTCCAGGCGATCGTGGACACCGCCTGCATCACCGACCGCCGAAACCTCGATCGAGCCGTCGATGATCGCGGCCTGGGTTTCTTCCACTTGCGACACGGTTTCAGCGTCGGCGGTCGCGACGATCTCCAGCAGGCGGACGCCCTTGTTTTCGAGGCTCATCGTGTAGACATCCCCGAACGACCCATCGCCGAGTTGCTGGAGGAGTTGGGTGTACGCCCCGCGATAGTCGAAGAGGACCGAGGTGAGCAGGTGTTGCCCGGCATCGGAGTCCGACTTGTCGCCAATCACGTCGATGAACATCACCGCGTCGGCCGGTTCCAGATCCTGGTTGTGCTCGTTGATCGCCTGAATCATCCCGAACGACGCGCCGTCGCCCATCCCAAAGACGATGTCGGCCCCCGCCGCGATCACTGATTCGGTCACGCGCTTGGCGTTGGGGGCGTCGTCGTAGGCCGCCTCGCCGATCACCTGGTACAGGAGCGTCGCCTCGGAATTGACGGAGTGGAGCCCCTCGGCAAAGCCGACGGTCATGAAGTTCCAGGTCGGCGGTTCGCCGCTGACGACAATCGCGACAGTTCCGGTCGTCGTCTCCAGCCCGGCGAGCACGCCGGCCAGGTAGGCCGCTTCCTGCGCCTGGGCCTCGATGTCGGCGACCAGGCCCGGCGTCACCGCGCCCGGATTCTCGATCACCACCACCGGCACGCCGGAGGATTGAGCGAATTCCGGACAAACGGTTTGGTACCCGGAGGCATGGCAGACGATAAGATCGAACCCGTCGTCTGCCAGGTCGTTGAGGATCGGCGTGATGTCGTCGTAGCCAGCGTTCTCGACAACCTCGACCTCGATACCCAGCTCCTCGCCGACCGCGACGAGATTGTTCACGCCCTGCTGGTCCCAGCCCTGGTTGGTGCGGCTGGCGGGGGTCACGATTGCCACCGACTCGACGGCGGAATCCTGAGCCAGCGAAGCGGTTGGGACTCCGAAACCGGAAACGACCGCCAGAATGGAAACTGAAATGACCAGACGGTCAACACGACTCTGACGACGAAACATGCGGGGGAACCTTTACGAACGTCATGTGGCCGCCAAATCCTCCGGCGCCATGTGTTGCCCGTAATCCTACGAGTTTGACGTGAACTTGCCTACCGGGACCCGGCGATCCCGGTGTAGGGCTTGCCGAGGGCACGCGGCAGACGGGCCCTTCTTCCGAAGACGACCAGGGCGATCACGATGCCGAGGTAGGGCAGCATGGCGAGGAACTCCGGACGCACGCCGACTCCGGCGATCTGCAAGCCGGTGTCGAGCCCGGTCAGGAGTCCGAAAGCGCACGTCCCGAACAGGATGCGGAGGGGCGACAACCGTCCCAGCATCGCCAAGGCGATGGCGAGGAATCCCGCGCCAGCCGTGATGCCGGGGCTGAAGAAGCCAAGCTCGACCACGGAGAGGCAGGCGCCCCCCAATCCACTGAGCGTGCCCGCGATGGCGGCCGCGGCCACTCGCACGCGGACCACGCTGCCGCCCACCGCTTCCAGTC
>JACCYX010000277.1 GCA_013696265.1 Chloroflexia bacterium | reverse complement strand
TTCTCGGAGAAGCAGGCGAAAGAACTCGGATACGAGGTGAAGGTCGGCAAGTTCCCGATGTCCCCGAACGCCAAGGCAACGATCGAAGGCGACACCACCGGCTTCACCAAGCTTGTCATCGACGCCGATTCCGACGATGTACTGGGCGTGCATATCATTGGCGCCCATGCAACAGAATTGATCGCCGAGGCGGGCCTGGCCCGTTACCTGAACGCCAGCGTCCAGGAACTGGCGACGACGGTGCATCCGCATCCGACGGTATCCGAGGTCATCGGCGAGGCCGCCCACGACGCGCTTGGCCACGCAATCCACATCTAGAGCTTCAGAAAGCCGGTCGTTCAGGGAAAGGCAAGGGACGCATGAGTTCGTCGGCTGTAGAACAGGATTTGGTGGTCGATGCGGAACGCCTGTCCAATCAGGTATCGACCTGGCTGAAGGATCGTTTGGAGGAGAGCGGCGCACGCACCTTCGTGCTTGGCCTCAGCGGCGGTATCGACTCCGCGGTCGTCTGTGGGCTCGCCGTGCGTGGCGTGGGAGCCGACCGCGTACTTGGGGTGATCATGCCCTCAGCCTCGAACCCGGACGACTCGGTGCAGGCCGCCAGGGTGGCCTCGACGTTTGGGGTCAAGACGCTGACCGTCGACCTGACATCGCTGGCCCGGACCTTTCAGGGTGCGATGCCGACCGAGCCAGCGCTGGACGCGCTTGGCATCCTGCCGTCCGAAACAGCGGACATTGATGCGCGGCGGCAGCTCGCAACGGCCAACGTGCGGCCCCGGCTACGGATGACGACGGTCTACTACGTCGCCAACCTGGTCAAGGGGGTCGTCGTCGGTACGGGCAACAAGAGCGAAGCGTCCATTGGCTACTTCACGAAGTACGGCGATGGTGGGGTCGACCTTTTCCCGATCATTGACCTTTACAAGTTCGAAGTCAGGGCCGTGGCCGCGCACATCGGCGTCCCCCAGAGCGTGATCGACCGTCCACCCTCCGCCGGGTTGTGGCAGGGCCAGACCGACGAGGATGAGATCGGTCTCACCTACGACCAACTGGACCGGGCGCTGGTTGCGATGGAGCGGGGCGACACTTCCGGCATTGCCACGGACGTCTTGGACCGGATCACGACTTTGAACGCCGTCTCCGAGCACAAGCGCCAACCCATTCCGACGTTCAGCAAGAAGACGTCTGGCTGATGGCGCGACGGGTGTCCCGGTGATAGACGGGCGTCCCGGCAGAATTCGTCCTGACCGGCGCGGCACACCTTCGAATAGTCATTCCGAGTGCTTTGTCCAACGCAGATTGTCATTCCGACGAAGGAGGCAGCGAGGCGCAGCCGAGCGATATCCCCCGCGAAGCGGTATTGAGGTTTCGCGAACGCCAGTACCGGCTTCGCCGGGTGATGTCTCGCAAGCTCGACATGACAGTGGCTGGACCGTCGAGTGCCAGACACGATTTCCTGATAGCACACGTGGATGCCAGGCTGAAGTCAATCAGAGGAGAATCGACGCTTCCCGATTCTCCCCTCGTCACTTCGTCACTCGCCGCTCGACCGTTCCGGTAATCCGCACGAATCCAACATCCAGTGACCGGCTCAGCGCAAACCCCGCGGCCTTGCCGACTTCCGGAACCGACGGGCTTTCCGTCTCGACCCAGACCTCCGGCACGTCGGAGGCATTGACGAAGACGCGCTCCGCCGGCAGGTCGGACGACACTGGCGATTCATCGATGAGACGGGCCGCTGCCAAATACACCCTGATCGTCATGATCGCCTCCGCCCGGGTCATCAACCGATCCTCAACTCCCACCGTTCCCGCTATAGTACGCTGCCGGTACCCAACATTCGCGCCCTGGTACCGGTACTTTCAGCGCGGCAAGATCGAGAGTGCCCGGGCGGGATTATCGATCAGCAGTTTCCGGACGAGCGGCGCGCCGGCCCCCGCCTCCATCAACTCGATCGTGAAGCGTTCCAGAAGATGGATCCAGCCTGGCCCGCCGCCGTAGGCGACCAGGTCCGATTTCCGCGAGAGGTCCTGCGAGACAAGCAACTGGTCTTCGAAACCCGCGTTGGCAAGTTGGACCAGCATCGCCGCCCTGGGCGGATCCGGGCCGTTGCGCACCTTGCCTACCTGGTCGAAAGAGAGCCAGGCGCCACGAAGCGCAACGCTCTCCAGGCAATCGAAGTCGAGGCGGCGATCGAGGTGTCCAAGAATCACCCTCCCTGGCGCCAAACCTTCGGACTCCACGAGGTCGAGTTGCTGGTGCGCCATCGTGCCAGCTTCGGCGTGCGTGGTGACGGGATACCCGGTCCTCACGGCAACTCTCGCCGCCGCGCGGGCGGCGTCCTCCTCGACAAGTGTGATCTGATCCAGGCTCGTCCCGAACGTGATCAGCCCCGGCTTGATCTCGCCGTCGATGTCCGCAAGGATTTCCTGTTCCAGCACCTCTCGATCGAGCGCGTGGGGCAACCTGGTGGCATGCAGGTGCTTGTGGCGGCCAGTGACGGCAATGACGTGAACGGGAACCCGCCGGGCGATCGTCCGCAGACCGACGAGGTCTCGCCCGTAGTCGCGCGGCGAAGCATCGACCATGGAACGCCCGCCGGCGGTGAAGAACGATTCAAGTTCTTCGCAGGCGAGGTCGATCCGATCCAGCCGGTAGTCCGGTTCCAGATCGGTCAGGGCCGCCGGATCGCAGAGGATATGCTCGTGGTGCTGGCAGACGCCCAGATCATCTGGCTCGATTGGCCCCAGCACGGTCATGACGTGGGGACGTGACAGGTCGGCGTCATAGGGCAGGTTGGCGTCTCCCGGCTCGAAGGACTCTTCACCTTCGAGCCCAAAATCCGTGTCGCGATAGTTTCTAGGATCCCACATTCCCTGGTCCGCTCCCGATCGGCTGCCCGTTTACCGGCGCGCGAGTTCGCGTTTACAATCGTCGGGCCCGTGATCCAGGGCCCGCGCCGATTTGCCCGCGTCCCTGTCGCGGCTACACGATGGATACAGTAGCACTCCCAATGTCGAATCTCCTCAAGGCCAGCCCGGCCGCGCCCGAAGCCACCGAACGCTGGATCGCGACTCCGGTCGGACGGGGCACGGTGCTGCTGGCGATCGCCACCTTTGGCGTCGGCTTCTCGATGGCGGCCCAGCAGAACATCGTCAGCAACTACTTCGAAGACGATCTAGGGCTGCGCGGACCACAGTTCGGCTACATCACGGCGATTCGCGAGGTTCCCGGCTTCCTGTTAATTTTCCTGACCGCCCTATTCTACCGGCTCTCGCTGCCGCGGCTGACGTTCGGCGCGCTCGTCCTGCTTTCGATTGGCTATGCGCTCTTTGGCTGGTCGAACTCGTTCTGGAGCGTGGCGCCCTGGGTGGTGCTCAGCTCGATCGGCTACCACACCTGGCTGCAAACCCAGAGCGCACTCGGCCTGACTCTCGCCCGCGAAGAACACTCCGGACGCATTCTTGGGCGGATGGCCGCGATCAACCAGGGGGGAGCCCTGGTGGCGATGGCGGTCGTGCTGGTCGCCTTCCAGCAGGACTGGTTGTCGTTCGACTCGACCTTCGTCCTGTGCGGCGCCATGGCCCTGGTGGCCGCCATCGCCATCTTCGGCTTTCCCGCGTTGCGAGACGGTGCCCTTCAGGAAAAGGTGCAGCAGCGCGAGCGGATTGTCTTTCGACGGGATTACCGGCTGTACTACCTGCTCAGCCTGCTCGACGGCGCCCGTCAGCAGATCTTCTTCTCGTTCGGCCTATGGGTCCTGATTGATCAGTACGGGCTGTCGGTGCCTCAAATCTCGGCAGTCCTGCTGGTGACGACGGCGGCGGCGATGATCCTCACTCCCCGGATCGGGCGCGCGCTGGACGCCCATGGCGAGCGGACCCTCCTCTTCTACGTCAACATTGCCTTCATTCTTGCGCTACTCGGCTATGCGCTTGTCACGAATTCAATCCTGGCCACCATTTGTTATGTCGCCTACACCTTCATCGCGCCCTTGGCGCCGATGGGCGCAACCGTCTATCTCCGCAAGATCGCCCCTTCCGCCGACCTTGCGCCCTCGCTGGCGATGGGCCTGACGATGCAACACGCGGCGGCGATCGTGGTGCCGGTGGTGACCGGCTTCATCCTCAACTATGTGGGCTACCAGATCCCGTTCCTGGTGGCCAGCGGGTTCGCCGTCATCACCCTCTTCGTCTCCCGCTCGCTCGACCCGGTCGGCCAGAAAACCGCCGCCAAACGCGCCGAGGAGGCCGATTCACGCAAGCTGAAAGCGACTGAATCGGTGATCTGAACAGGTGAGATTGGCGCCTTGAAACAGATCGAGATTATGGTAAAATCCAAATCGCTCGAAAAGAGCGTATTCCTCGATAGCTCAATGGTAGAGCGACCGGCTGTTAACCGGTAGGTTCCAGGTTCGAGTCCTGGTCGGGGAGCCGCACGAGGCGTCGCTGGTATCCAGCAGCGCCTCTTTTTGCGTGGGATGGCCCCATGCTTACGTTGGGAGTGCTTCCGGGATGACCGAACTCTTCAAGAACTACATTGGTGGCAAGTGGCTCGAATCGGCGTCCGGTTCGACCTTCGATCGCCGCAATCCCGCGACCGGCGAAGTGATCGGCGTATTCACCGACAGCGACGCCCGCGATGTCGACGCCGCGGTGGTGGCAGCCAGCAAGGCCTTTGCTTCCTGGAGGCTCTACCCGGCTCCGAAGCGTGGGGAAATCCTGTTCAAGGCGGCCCGCATCCTGGAAGAACGCAAGGAAGCCTACGCACGCGAGATGACTGAGGAAATGGGCAAGGTCCTCGACGAGACGCGCGGCGACATCCAGGAAGCGATCGACATGACCTACTACATGGCCGGCGAAGGCCGCCGCATGTTCGGTCAGACCACGCCGTCCGAAATGCGCAATAAGTTCCAGATGTCGGTTCGCAAGCCGCACGGCGTGGTTGGGCTCATCACGCCGTGGAACTTTCCAATGGCGATTCCCTCCTGGAAGATGATGCCCGCCATCGTCGCCGGCAACACCGTGGTGCTGAAGCCGGCGACGTTCACGCCCAAGCTCTCGATCCGGCTGGTCGAGGTGCTCGAAGAAGCTGGGCTTCCGGGAGGCGTGGTCAACATCGTGCTCGGCAGCGGATCTAAAGTCGGCGATCCCCTGCTCAATCATCCCGGCGTGCCCGTCATTTCGTTCACGGGTTCGACCGAAACGGGCCGTGCCGTGGCGATGGCCGCCGCCCGCCACAACAAGCGCCTGACGCTGGAGATGGGCGGCAAGAATGCGGTGATCGTGATGGACGACGCAGACCTCGACCTGGCTGTCGAGGGCATTCTCTGGGGCGCCTTCGGCACCACTGGACAGCGCTGCACGGCGACGAGCCGGGTCGTCGTCCACAAGGCGGTGCAGGCGGAATTGGCGGAGCGGTTGGCCGCACGAGCGGGCAAGCTAAAGATCGGGAACGGACTCGATCAGGACGTCCAGGTCGGACCGCTGGTCAGCGCCGGACAACTGGAAACCGTCCACGGCTACGTGGAGGTGGGGCGGGTCGATGGGGCCGACCTCATCGCGGGCGGCAAGATCGCCAATCAAGGTGCATTGGTGAACGGCCACTTCCACGAGCCGACGATCTTCGACAACGTGACGCCGGACATGCGAATCGCCAGGGAGGAGATCTTCGGGCCGGTCGTTTCGCTCCTGCCCGTCGATTCGCTCGACACGGCGATCGAGGTCGTCAACGGCGTGGAATACGGGTTGTCGGCGGCCATCTTTACCCAGGATGTGA
This sequence comes from Chloroflexia bacterium, assembly GCA_013696265.1. Taxonomy (GTDB): domain Bacteria; phylum Chloroflexota; class Chloroflexia; order Thermomicrobiales; family UBA6265; genus JACCYX01. Next base: position 4,809 of record JACCYX010000277.1, on the reverse strand, counting down.
ACAACGCCTTCCGCGCGATGCGGGACATCTTCACCGGCATCCTCTACATCAACGCGGGAACGACCGGCGCCGAGATTCACCTGCCGTTCGGCGGCACCAAGGGCACTGGCAACGGCCACCGCGAGGCCGGGACCGCCGCGATCGATTTCTACACCGAGTGGCAGAGCATCTACGTCGATTACAGCGGCAAGCTCCAGCGCGCCCAGATCGACCCAGTGGGGTAGCCCACATCGCATTCGGCTTGCTGACGATTCGCGACATCCCTCTTACTGTCATTCCGACGAAGGAGGCAGCGCAGCGGTAACCCCCGCGAAGCGGTATTCTGCGCGCAGGTACCCACTGCTCGGGGTGATTTCTCGCCAAGCTCGACATGACGTGGTGGCGCTGACCGCGCCGGGGTAACATCCACCTGGAAGACGCGCGGGACCCAATCGGACGCCAATCAGGATCGACACGCAAAGGCGGAATCGGGATGCGACACATCAAGCGGGTATCTCTTTCATTCCTGCTTATGGTCGCCTTGATCGCCGGTCAGGACGCCGCGGCCGCTGCCCAGGACACGGACTCGCCCACGATCGCCGTCGGCTCGCTCGGTTTCACCGAGTCGATCATCCTTGGCGAAATGATTTCGCTCCTGCTCGAGGATGCGGGATACGAGGTCGAGCGCAAGCTCGATCTTGGCACAAGCGCCGACGCCCATGGGGCGCTGGTTGCCGGCGAGATCGACGTGTATGTCGAGTACACGGGCGGCGGCCTGGTCGCGATCCTTGGCCTGCCTGTTCCCGCCGCCGCGGACAGTGGATCGGGCACTCCCGTGGCATCGATCGCTGAGCAGACCTACGCTATCGTTGCCGAAGCCTATCGTGAACAGTTCGGGCTGGTTTGGCTGGACGAGATCGGATTCAACAACTCCTACGCTATGGCGGTGACCGCCCATACCGCCGAGGCGTTCGATCTCGCCACAGTGAGCGATCTTGCCGACCACGCCAGCGAGCTGACGCTCCGTACTGACCTGGAGTTTCCCGATCGTCAGGACGGACTTTCGGGTCTGGAGGCGGCCTATGGCCTGGAGTTCGGCGCCGTGGAACCTGGCGATCCCGCCCTGATGTACGAGGCGATCGAACGTGGCGATGTCGATGTCATCACCGCCTACACCACCGATATCCGGGTGTCGGAACTTGACCTGGTGGTGCTGGAAGACGATCGGGCCTTCTTTCCGCCATACCATGCCGCCCCGGTGATCGATGGTGCACTGCTGGAAGAGAACCCGGAAGTCGGCGTCGTCATCAACCAGCTTGCCGGAACCATTGATAACGCGACGATGGCCGCTCTCAACGCCCAAGTCGACGACGGCGGGATGGCGCCGATCGACGTGGCGCGTGCCTTCCTTGAAGATCAGGGGTTGATCGAAACGAGCCCATAGACATTGTCTCGGACCCCTTCGGAATGCGGATGCCTCGTTCCCGATTCTGGTAGTGGCAGTCCCGGTCAAGTGATTGTCAGAAGCCCTACTCCCGCGATGTCTGGATCGAAATCAACTGGGGCGGTACATCCTGGTTCATGTTGCCGGCGCGATAGCCCTCCAGGTCCATCGTGACGAACCGGTAGCCAGCGGCCCTGACCGCGTCGACGATCGCCCGCCTCTCCAGGAACGCACGATCCAGGTCGTGCTCCGCAAACTCGAGCCGCGCCACGTTGCCGTGGTGACGCAGCCGGAATCCCCTAAATCCCAGCGACTTGATTCCTGACTCCGCCGAAGCCACCTGCTGGAGCTTCGCGACCGTGATCTTGTCACCGTAGGCAAAGCGTGACGATAGACAGGCGACGGCCGGTTTGTCCGCGGTTCGCAGCCCGAACGACGCGGAAACCTCCCGGATTTCCGGCTTGGTCAGGCCAACCTCCTGCAGCGGCGACCGGACTCCGAGATCACGCGCGGCGCGCAAGCCTGGCCGGAAGTCGTCCAGGTCGTCGGCGTTCGAGCCATCGATCACACAGGCGATACCACGCTCGGATGCGAATTCCGACAGCCGGCCATACAGTTCCTGCTTGCAGAAGAAGCATCGCTGGTGGGTGTTGTCGGCGTACCGGGAGTCCGTCAGTTCCATTGTCTGCAGCAGGACATATTCGACGCCCATTTCAGCCGCCAGTTCTCGCGCTTCAATCATTTCCTCGGGCGCGTACGTCTCCGAGAGGCCACTGGCCGCCACGCACCGGGCGCCGAGTTCCTCATGGGCCACCTTGAGCAGCAGCGTGCTGTCGACGCCACCCGAAAACGCAACGACGACCGAGCCCATCCCGCTCAGGATCGATCTCAAGGCGAGCAGCTTGTCGGAGGTTGCGGAGTCTGGATCAAGGACAAGTTGAAGTTCGGACATTGAATCTCCGGGACGCGAGCGAACCGCACGATGCGTCGATGCTACCACCGAAACGAGCAGGATGGCACGGCGTCCGGCCCGTTGTAGAATGATCGGGACGGATGAGACGGACGGGCCCAGGCGCCCGTGCCGGCGTTTCCTGTTGCACGCTTTGCGATTCCACCAGAGGGATCAGTCCCATGAGCCTCTCCCACATCACCACCGATTTGATTCAGCACGAGGCGGTTCGCCAAGCGCTTGCGCTCGTGCAATCCGGTTCCCCAGCCAACATCACCGACTTTCCGGACGCGGCGGGACCGGCCCTCGCCGCGGCCCTGATCCGCGATTTCGAATCGTCGTCACTGGTCGTCACGACCCGGCGCGACCGGGCCGACTATTTGGCGATTGCCCTGGCGGAATACCTTGGCACCGACTACGAGGTCGGCGTCTGGCACGCGCCCGACGCCCTCCCATATGAGCAACTTCCAACCGACCTCGAAGCGGGCGTGCGCCGGGTCCAGATGCTGCACGAGATGCGCTCGAAGGACACGAACCGGCGGGTCTGGGTCACCTCCGTCAATGGTCTCATGCAATTGTTGACGCCGCCGGCAACGCTCGACGAGATGACGCTCACGCTGCGGCTAGCGTCCCGCCAGTCGGTCGATGACCTCCATGCGTGGGCCACCAGGGCCGGCTATGAAACCTCGCCGGTCGTCCAGGAACCGGGCACGATCGCGCGGCGCGGCGGCATCGTCGATGTCTTTCCGCCGGGCGCCGACTACCCCGTGCGGTTCGACTTTTTCGGCGACGACATCGAGAGCATCCGGCGCTTCGATCCCCACACCCAGCGTTCGATCGAGCGGCTCAACCGGGTGACCCTGCTGCCGACATCGGAACTGCCGGTCTGGAAGCTTCCGAGTATTGCGGATGCCGTTTCGCGTCTGGACACTTCCACCCTCCGTGAGGAAGTCGCCGATGACTGGAGCCGGCGGATCGACCACATGCGCGAGGGAGCACTGGGGGACTCGATCGACCTGTTTGCCGGATACCTGGTCCCGGAAAAGACCACGCTGTTTGACTACCTGCCGGTCGAGACCGCCGTGATTCTCGATCAACCCGATTCGATTGCCCTGGTCGCGAAGCAGATCGAGGGTCAGGCCCGTGACCTTGCCCGGACCTTTCGCGACAGCGGCGAGTTGCCCAGGGGCCTGACGCTGCCGTTCCTGCCGGCGTCCAAAGTCCTGGGTGCGCTGAGGGATGTCGCGAAGGTCAAGCTCGGGGCCAGCCAGGCCGACGACGCCGTTGCGATCTCCGCGGCCTCGATCGTCGATCCCCCGCTCTTCTCGGGAAACATGTCGTCACTGACGACAACCCTGGCCGAACAACTGGCCGGGGATTGGGCGATTGCCCTCGCGACGGATCAGGTCGAGCGCCTCACCGATATCGTCGAGGAGCATGGTGTTTACCCAAGGCGGATCAAAGGGGGACCCGACCGCCCGACGGCGCCGCTCCTGCCAGGAACTGTCGAGGTGCAGGCGTCGGATATTATGTCGGGATGGATGTGGCCCGAAGGTAAGCTCGCGGTCTGGTCCGATCTCGAAATGTTCGGCTTTCGCAAGCAGCCTCGCCGAACCGGCAAGCGAACCACGAGTGAGCGACGGAGTTTCGCCCAGAGCCTCAATCCCGGCGAGTACGTGGTCCACATCGATCACGGCATCGCCCGCTTCTCCGGCCTGGTGCGAATGGAGACGCAGGGCATCGAACGGGAATACCTGCTGCTCGAATACGAGCGAGGAGACAAGCTCTACGTACCGGTGGACCAGAGCGATCGCGTGTCGCGGTACAGCGGCGGCGGGCTCTCGCCCGCGCTGAATCGTCTCGGCTCCGGCGAATGGGTGCGCACCAAGCGCAAGGTCCGGCGCGCCGTCCGCGAGATGGCGTTCGAACTGATTCAGTTGTATGCCTACCGCGAATCGGGCGAGGGCATCACGTACCCACCCGATGGCCGTTGGGATCAGGAACTGGCGGAGTCGTTCCCCTATTCCGAAACCATCGATCAGGCGAAGGCGATCGACACCGTGACGGCCGACATGGAGTCGTCGAAACCTATGGACCGGCTGGTCTGTGGCGATGTCGGGTTCGGCAAGACCGAGATCGCGATCCGGGCGGCCTTCAAGGCGGTCAACGCCGGCCGCCAGGTGGCGGTGCTCGTGCCGACCACGGTACTGGCCCTGCAGCACTTCACCACCTTCCGTGACCGGCTCGGGGCGTTCCCGGTCCGGATCGAGATGCTCTCCCGGCTCCGCTCGAAGAAGGAGCAGGAGAAGTTGCTCGATGGGCTGCGCGACGGCCAGGTCGACATCGTGATCGGAACCCACCGGCTGGTCCAAAAGGATGTCGCCTTCAAGGATCTGGGCCTGGCGGTTGTCGATGAGGAACAACGGTTTGGCGTGCG
>JACCYX010000229.1 GCA_013696265.1 Chloroflexia bacterium | reverse complement strand
GATCTCGCCCTGGCCGGGTTGCTCCCGAAACGGCTGACGATCCAGATCGCCGACACGCTCCAGGATGCGATCGGGTGGGACGGCTACCGGATGTTCGGGCTCGACGAGCGGACGTTGCTCGTCAATGGCTTGTTGGGGGCCAGCGAGAACGACGCCGAAGCCCGCCTGGAGTGGTTGCGCGAGGTCTACCTGGCGATGCCGACCCCGTACGCCGAGTTGCCGGAACTGGCCCGGTCGGGAATGCGGAGCGTTGCCTTCCAGGAACGCCAGGATGAATGCTGGGGCTACTCTCCCACCCAGCTTGCCCCGGTCGATCCCCACGATCACTACCGCCACTACCACGAAGGCCGCAGCCCGGTCGGGGGCACGATCCTGGCGATTTTCCGGGACCAAACCCAGCCCGTGGCCGCGATGCAGGCCTACCGGCGCGATCCCCACCGGCAGTTCCGAGCCACCGATGTCAGTTTCGTGCGGCAGATGAGCCCGGTCATCGGCCGGGCCCTGGCCACGGCGACGGCTCGCGAACAGGCGTTGCTGGCGGGCTCCGTGGAATCGACCACCGCCTCGGGCATCCTGCTGGTCGGTGAAGCGGGCGATGTGCGCTTCGCGACGCCGGCCGGGGAGCGCTGGCTGGACCTGATCGGGGATGCCGGCGATGGGCTGCCGATGTCGGTTTTGGCGACGATGACCGCGCTCAAGCGGACAGGTTCCGAACGAGCGGCGGCCGTCACCGTACCGACGGCGCACGGCCGGGTTCGGGTCGAGGCGTCGGCCTCCGGCCAGCCGGGGGTAGCGGCGATCGTGATCGCGGCCGAGGCGCCCCCGCCGGTGCCGGAGGTTCCCGCAAGCTGGGGCCTGACGCCCCAGGAGCGGGCGGTCGTGACCCACCTCGCCACGGGCAAGGGCAACGCCCGGATCGCCGACGCGATGTTCATCGGCGAGCACACGGTGGAGTGGCATTTGCGGAGCGTTTACGACAAGCTCGGTGTTCGGTCCCGGCAGGAGGTCATTTCGGCCCTGTTCCGGCAGGCGTTGCTGCCGGGCATCGAACGGGACGTGCTCGGGCAGGCGTGACGGAGTGCATACGCACCGGGTAGTGGCCGCCCTTGTGGCGGCGGCCACCTCTGAACGCTGGCGAGAATCGCGCTACTCCACCTCGAAGCTCTGGACCATGCCCAGCAGCAGGGCCGGGGCGCCCGTCTCCGGGTCGACGACCCAGCTCGTGGCGGTGTAGGTGCCGGGTTCGAGGGCGAGTTCGATCCAGGTCGAATAGCCGGGCGAGGTCAGGGCGGCGTAGCCGACCCACGTCATCTCGAACGGCGGCGGGGCCGGAGTGGCCGATTCCGATTCCATCGAGCTGAACCACGCGGCGTAGTCGTCCGACGTCAGGGCACGGTCGGTGCGAAAGAGCACCATCTGGCGCGGCTGCTCGCCGACGTTGCGGACTTCGAAGAGGGTCGGTCCGGTCGGGACCGCGGCGTCGAGTCCACCGAATTCGACATCGTTGAGCTCCATGACGACATCCGGTTCCGGTTCCATCTCGCCGGCGGTGCTCGCGCCGGAATCGGTGACGGTGAGCGGGTTGAGGCTCATCGTCTCCTCGGCGCCATCTTCGTCGAGTTGCCAGGAAGCGGCGATCTGCCACTCGCCCGGATCGAGGCGGACGATGAAGCGGGTCGGCATGTTCTGCATGGCGTAGGAGCCGCCGCCAAAGGTCCATCCCGGCTCGACTTCATCCATCGCGGCGGCCTGGAGCGCGGTCTGGATCATCTCGTCTTCGCTCAGCCCGTCGGCCGGCTGCATGAAGTCGACGTAGACGGCGGTGTCGGCGCTGGGGGTCAGGACGACGACGTGGTAGCCGGCTTCGATCTCGGTCGGGACCTCGAACTCGCTGCCGTTGAAGGTGACCAGGAGTTCCGGAAATCCGTAGGAGTCGATTTTCTCGCTGGAGAACGAGATGTCGATGTCTTCCTGGGCGGTGGCGGGGGCGATGCTGGCCAGGCCGAGCAGGAAGATGGTGATCGCGAGATGGAGGAGTCTGAATGGTGTGCGCATGGTGGTGGCTCCTTTAACGAACGACATGTCGTTTGTCGTTGAGACATCTCGCCCGGCTGGGTTCGTCGGACACGAAATGAATGAATAACGGACCCGGCGAGGATGCCGCGTTGGACGATTGGTCCCGGTGCGGTGTGGACCCGGAAGGCCCAGGAGCAACCTGCCCTGGGCCCTCCGGCGGCACCACCGGTATTCAGATTACGGATTGCGCTTCCCCCGCGCGCCCCGGATATCCGGGGGATTCGGGGAAGAACACATCCACGACGATACCGGGAGAGATTTCCGGTCTATTCCCTGGGAGAGCGGCGACCACGGCGGCTCACGTCAATCAATGGGAGCTGGTAGTGCCCGCAACGATCGGAGCGGCGTGAAGAGGGTGGCCAGGCGGACCAGAAATGCGCCTCCCGCGCACAGCAGGATCGCGATCCTGAGATCCAGGAACGAGCCCAGCACTCCGCCCAGCAGCGCCCCGATCGCCCCCGCCCCGTAGACCAGGAATCGGTGACTCGCGGTAACCCGCCCGTGCAAGTGGTCGGGCGTGATCGCCTGGCGCAATGTCCATTGGTGGATGTTGGCCACCGTGCCGGTGGTCCCTTCCATGATCCGCGACAGTCCCAGGACGAATACCACCAGGGCGGCGGGACCAACGGCGAGCGGAATCAGCAGCCAGGCTACGGCTTCGATCAACCACCCCCAGGTAATCGCCGGCCCGATGCCGATCCTCCTTCCAGCCCAGTCCGCCAGCAGCGCGCCCGGTACGGCGCAGAGCCCGCC
>JACCYX010000222.1 GCA_013696265.1 Chloroflexia bacterium | reverse complement strand
ACCGCCCCCGCGTCCGCCAGCGCCGCGATCTCCTCCCCGCCGTACCCGAGTTCGGCCAGGATCTCCGCCGTGTGCTCGCCCAGCACGGGCGGGCCGTGCCGGAACTCCGGGACCTCGCCGTCGAAGTGATACGGCACGCCCGTCACTTGCACCTCGCCCAGCGTCGCGTGCGGCACGGTGCGGACCAGGTGCTGATCCGCCAGTTGGGGATCGGCGATCACCTCGGCCACGTCGTAGATCGGGCCGCACGGCACCGCCGACGTATCGAGCAGGGTCACGACCTCGTCCGTCGTCAGCTTGCCGAGCGCCGCGTTCAGGATCGGGTAGAGCGCCTCGCGATGCGCGCAGCGATCGGCGTTGGTCCGGAATCGCGAATCGTCCCGCTCCTCTTCCAGTTCCAGGGCCGCGCAGAACCGCGCCCAGATCGCGTCGTTGCCGACCGCGATGTTCACGTAGCCGTCGGCCGTCGCAAAGGTATCGTACGGCGTGATGATCGGGTGGCGGTTGCCGAGCATCGTCGGCGTCTGCCCGGTCGTGAACAGGATGCCGGCCTGGTAGGTCAGCAGCGCCACCTGCCCCCCGAGCATCGAGGTGTCGACCCGGTGCCCGAGCCGCTGGGGATCGCGCTCGCGGCCGTAGAGGGCACCGGCGATGGCGTAGGCGGCGAACATGCCGGCCGCGATGTCGGCGATCGGGATGCCCAGCTTGGTCGGCATCCCGCCCTCCTCGCCGGTCACGCTCATCATCCCGCTCATGCCCTGCACGATCAGGTCATACGCTGTCCGCGACCGGGAAGGTCCGGTTTGCCCGAAACCCGAGATCGAGGCGAAGATCAGGGATGGGTTGCGCGCATGCACGGCCTCGTAGCCGAAGCCGAGCCGGTCGATCGTGCCCGGCGAGAAGTTCTCGACCAGCACGTCGGCCCCGTCGATCAGCCGCCAGAGGATTTCCCGGCCGCGTTCGTGTTTCAGGTCGAGCGCGAGCGACCGCTTGTTGCGGTTCACGGTCAGGAAATACGACGCCTCGCCGCCGATGAACGGCGGCCCCCAGAGGCGGGTATCGTCCCCCTTGCCCGGCTGTTCGACCTTGATCACGTCGGCGCCGAGGTCGCCGAGCATCATCGTCGCGTAGGGTCCGGTCATCACCCGCGTCAGGTCGATGACCTTGATGCCGCTGAGTGGGGCCGCTGGATCAAATGCGGTCATGAATATCCCTTGTCTCCAACGGTTTGCGTGCGGTCATAAGCGGTTGGTGGTGGCCCGTCACGTCCGGAAACTGCCAGCGAACATCGTCAAACCCGGCCTCGGCGGCGAGGCGATCCAACTCGTCTCGCTTCAGCGCCCAATACGTGGCGGTGTGCATTCGCGAAGTCCATTCGCCCCGGATGCGTTTGTGCACGAACAGCGTGGTTTCGTAGCGTGATCCGTCCCCGATCCAGTCCCAAAGCTGGAAGATCACGGAACGGTCGTCCCCCCTCTCGATCGCCCGCGGAGAGGTGAACCGGGGCCGTTCGCCCAAGAGTGCATCATAATCCCGGATACCGATAACCAGCAGCCCATCGGGGTCCAACTTCGCGTACATGTGCGTCAAAGCCAACCGCAGGTCATTGTCCGTCAACAGGTGCGGCAGTGAATTGTCGCAGGACAGCACGACATCGAACGTGCCGGGCACATCGACGGCCAGGGTGCGGAAATCGACCACGCCCCATTTGACCGTGACTCCGAACGCGTCCGCTTCCCGACGCGCCCGGTCAATGGAACGCTGGCTCAGGTCGGTCCCCGTGACATCGAACCCTTCCAGCGCCAGCCCGATCGCCTGGGTACCGATGCCGCACGAACAGTCGAGCAGCGTCCCGGCGGCATTGTCGCCCGACCGATCCCGGATCAGGCGCGCCAGCACGCGTCCCTGGCGCGGCACCGCCTCGTGCCAGTCGGCATAGTTGAGGTGATAGTCGTCGGCCAGGTCATCGTAGAACCGGGCAATGAGGTCCATGAAGCTGCTCACTCACCGCTAAAAGTAGTTCACCGTGATGCCGCCGTCGATCACGAACTGCGTCCCCGTCATCCACGACGACTCATCGGAAGCCAGGAAGACCCCGGCATGCACGATGTCCTCGGCCCGCCCGAAGCGGCCCAGCGGAATCCGGTTCAGGCGCTTCATCCGCTCCGCCTCGTTCGGGAAGAGCTGCTCCGTCATCGGCGTCAGGATCGGGCCGGGGCAGATCGCGTTGGCCCGAACCCCCTTCGGCCCGTACTGCACCGCCAGCGAGCGGGTCAGCGAGAGCACGCCGCCCTTGCTCGCGGTGTAGGCATCCTGCGGGTTGGTGCAGCCGACCAGCGCCACGAACGAGGCGATGTTGACGATCGAGCCGCCGCC
>JACCYX010000201.1 GCA_013696265.1 Chloroflexia bacterium | reverse complement strand
GGGTGGCCCGGCGCCCGACTGATACCGAATCTGGATAGGCACTCGGCAAACGTGTTGGTGAGTAGGGGTCAACCTGAGCCTGCACTGAGCGCAGCGAATGTGTGTTGACCCGAGGTTCAGGACCCCGATGCCACGGGCGATCACGTATCCAGCGGGTCCAGGAACGCCCCTACCCACCGGTCCTGGGCGGCACCGCGGGATCACGCACCGTTCACCCGGATTCCCTAGGTGCACCGTTGGATAACACAAGGGGCGACCAAACGATGGTCGCTCCATTTTCCACGATGGCATCTGAACATTGTTAAGGTCACGCGTGCCTGGCGGGGCTCCCATCCGTGGGCACGAGCGCCAGGAGTTGGCGTAGGCGTTCCGCCTGAAGCGGCGTGATCTCACCGAGCAATTGTGAGAGGCGCCGCTTGTAGGCCTCGCCGAGTTCGGCAAGCAACGTTTCGCCCTCGGGCGTGAGTCGCGCCAGCACCATTCGGCGGTCGTCCGGATGCGCCTCACGGTGTGCCCAGCCGTGCCGGGTCAGGATGTCGACGTAGAGCGTCGCCGTTCGCCGCGCGACCGCCAGGCGTCTCGCCAATTCGGACGGCGCTACCCCACTCTGGCCAACGACGCCAAGTTCGACGAGGGCGCCGAACGCCCCCGCGGTCAGATCGAGGTCCGACAGTGCGTCCGTCGCCGCGCGGTCGAGCGCGCCGGCCGTGCGCAGGAGCTGCATAAAAGCATCAAACCGCAACGCGTCTTCATTCTCGTGCAATTCGACCGGGATCGCCGCGTCGCTCATCAGCCAACCAGGATGTACCGATCGCTTGGTCATTTCTGTAGACATATTTCTCCCAGCCTGTGGTAACGGCACTCGTGCATGCTTGCCGCGCTACGCTGTAACCCTCTGGCAATGTGATCCCAACCCGATCATACTCGCCAAGGCCGGTGATCCATCTACGGTCGGACCGTATCCCGAAGGTGACTTCAGTGTACTGCCGCCGGGCGCTTCGCCGTGCCGGGCGGGATTTGTGAATTCAGCCAGCCTGGATTGGCATTTTCCCTGACGTTTGTAGGGATTTCCCCGACGCTATCCGAGCCCCGCTTCCGACAGCAATCCAGCCCGTAGGGCGTAGTGCACCAATTCCGCGCGGTTGGCGAGCCCGAGTTTCTGCATGGCCCGGTGCCGGTATGTTTCCACGGTCTTCGGTGAGAGCGACAGGATGTCGGCCGCCTGTTGCGCCGTGTACCCTTCGGCGGTGAGCTTGACGACCTCCCGTTCGCGATCGGACAGCACCTCCCCCAGATCGAGTTCATCCCCGGTCTTCACCCGCCCGAGATAGCCGCGCAGCAGGGTCTTCGTCGCGGCCGGATCCAGGAACACTTCGCCACGCGCCACTGTGCGGATAGCGTCCAGCAGATCGGTGTGGGCGCTCGACTTTCGCACGTAGCCGGAACCGCCCGACTCCAGCACAGGCAGCAGGTAGCGTTCTTCCGCGTGAACGGTGAGGACGAGGACGCGACTCTTCAACTGGAGCGCCGTGATCTCCCGGATCGCCTCCAGCCCGCCGCCGGGCATCGACAGGTCCGCCACAACGACGGTCGGTTCGTGCTCCCGCGCCGCCCGGATCGCACCCGGTCCGTCCTCAGCCTCGGCCACGACATCCATGTCAGGCTGCGCCTCGAGGAGGGCCCGAAGTCCGGCCCGGACGATGCCGTGGTCATCCGCCAACAGCACACGAATGCGCCGGTTCTCTCGCTCGACGTTGGTCATGACATCTCTCGTTCAGTTGGACTTGGACTCACTTGGGATGACGGTGGCGAATGGATCGGAAGTGACACCGCAACCCTGGTCCCGCTGGGAATCAGGGCCCGGATCGCCAGCGACCCACCAACCAGGACGACCCGCTCTTCCATCCCAAAAAGCCCCAGCCCGAGCCCCCGGCTGTCGCGCGGCCGCGAGACCGATGGATCGAAACCGGCGCCATTGTCGTCGACGGTGAGGTCAACTCGATTTGGCCACCGCGCGAGCGTGATCCGCGCTTCGGTCGCCCGGGCATGCTTGACGATGTTGGTGACGGCCTCCTGGGCGACACGATAGAGCACGAGCTCGGTCTCGGGCGCGAGACGATCCCGGCTACCTGTCACCTCCAGCTCGACGTGCGTCCCGGTGTTTTCCGAGAAGCGCTGCGCCAGGTCGCCAAGCGCCTCGCGCACGCCGAGATCGTCGAGTGCCGGTGGGCGGAGTTCGAGCGCCAATCGCCTGACGCCCTCGATCGCCTCTACCGTCTGCGTTTCCAGCGCCTCCGCGGTCTGGCGCACGGCCTCGTGTGAGGAGGACTTGAGCGCCGTGACCCTGAGCAACTGGGCGAACAGGATTTGGGCCGTGTCGTCATGGAGTTCACGGGCGATCCGCTGGCGCTCCCCCTCCTGGGCCTCGATTACCTGGGTCGTTAACTCGCGCAGGCGCGCCTGGCCACGTTCCAGCTCGTCCAGGGTCGCATTGAAGGTGTCCACCAGGCGCGCAAGTTGCGGATCGCTCAGTGGTAGCGGATGTGCCCTGGCGGAAAGGTCGCCGTCGCGAACCGAATCCGCCAGCCGCTCGAGGCTATCGAGCGGCTGGAACGCTGCCCGCAAGACGAGGTAGTTGACGGTCACGCTGAGCGCCACGCCGAATGCGACGAACATCAGGATCAACTCAAAGCGGGACGGCGCGCCAATGTCACGGAAGGCCGTGGCGGTCACCCAGGTACCGGCGATCGCCCCGAACAACACGATCGCGACGTTGGCGATCAGGACCTTGTAGAAGAGCGGGACCGATCGGAGCCGTGCGGCAAGCAATGTGGGGTGACTCGTCTCCTGGGGATGTGTAGAAATCATGGGGCCTCGCCCTGACGGGAGTGCGGTGGGTAACGGCGACGGGGAACTTTCGGGCTTCGGGCCAGGCATCTGGTAGAATCATCCGTTCGATTCGACCGGCATCACGGAGGTCAGCACATGGCTGCGACATCGTCATTCGATATAGTCTCAACGTTCGATCAGCAGGAACTAAAGAATGCCGTGGATCAGGCCGAGCGCGAGATCCGCACCCGCTACGACCTTAAGGATACCAAGACCGAGGTCACCCTGACCGACAAGGAGATCACGATCAACACGGAATCCGACTACAGCCTTACGGCAGTCAAGGACATCATCGAGTCCAAGATCCTGGGCCGGAAGCTTTCCTTGAAAATTCTCGACTACCAGACCGAAGAAGAGGCGTCCGGCGGCCGGTATCGCCAGGTCGCGAAGCTGAAGGACGGCATTCCCGACGAGGTCGCAAAGAAGATCTCCAAGGCAATCCGGGATGAGTTCAAAAAGGTCACGCCCCAAATACAGGGGGATGCGGTGCGGGTCCAGGCCAAGAGCCGGGACGATCTGCAGGCGGTCATGCAACTGCTGAAATCGTCGGACTACCCGGTCGCCTTGCAGTTCGTGAACTACCGATAACCGCCACGCGAATGCTCGTGGCGTTTGACTGCAGAGGAAATGGCGGGCCAGTCACCATGGGCGGACAACAGATTCGACAAGCCCGCATTGAGCCAGTTTCGGTCCGCGGTCGAATCAGGTCCGCCCGTACATGATGACGACGCAATTACTCCCTTGCAGAACCTGCTACACGTTACGGAGTTCGGATAGACCGTGTGACATCAGCGACTTGTACGGGCGGACCTGGATCGACCACTGACCGGCACCTTCGCCTATTGGACCTTGGTCGATCCGAGCCTGTCCAGAGCGCAGCGAAGCGATAGCGTGGGATCCGCCCGGTTACTGGCAACGCTGCACCTGCCGCGCGAAGCACAGGTGTTCAACCGAAGTCTGTGATATCACCCGTCAACCTTGCGGCGCTTGACCAGCGTCCTGCGGTCCACCAGCGGGCGTTCGGGGAGAGCTTGCG
>JACCYX010000275.1 GCA_013696265.1 Chloroflexia bacterium | reverse complement strand
CGTTGCTCTGGAGGATGGCGTCGACATCATCGAGCAGCAGCCAATCCTGCAGCACCGAGCGGTGGGTCAGGGCCAGCCGGAGCAGGTAGGGATCGTTGAAGGCCACGCCCACCCGTTGGGCCAGCGCCGCTTCGGCGGCGGGATCGGGCAGGCCGAACGGGGTCGGCTTGCCTAGAACTGGCCTGGTAGGTTGCCCGGTATCCCGCGCGCTCACGGCGTGCCCCGCGTATTCATCGATTCCCTCATAGTCGCCGCGCCCGCCGCCATCCGGCAGGACCGAAGTATACGGTCCGCAACGGTACCCGCCATTTCAGGCGGCTGACACGCGGGTTCCCGCATCGCGATGACGATGGGGTTGCGCGGTGGGTGAACGCCGCCGGGAACGGGATCATGGGTGGAGATAACACCGGGGAACGCCACAAGCGGGACTCCATTGTGGAAGTCCCGCTCGTTAGGGTGGGGGGAGGAGAGAGGAAAAACGGATGGTTGTGATGCTCACGTCTTTCCACTTACGAGAATAGCCGGGAAGGCTGACGATTCGCTGAGGAGTGCCTGACACTTGCCTGAACGTCCGGTAATCCGGTTGAACAATTGAACATGGGAGCATCCGTGGTAGTGGCAGTCCCGAGCTTGCGAGGGATCATCGCTGCCCACATTCAGGGTCGAGATGAACTCGACCACTACCAGGACTCCGCGACGGATCATCCGGGTTGAAAATGACTGGTGGCCACAAGCAGGGGCCGAGATGATCCCTCGTGCCTCGGGACGGCAGCCCTACGAACCCGACGCGTACGCTTCCTTGAGTTGGACGATGTCGATTTTGGTCATACCCAACATCGCCTGCATGACCCGATTCGCCTTCGCCGGATCCTCATCCTGAAGCAGTTCGACCAGAACGGTCGGCACGACCTGCCAGGTGAGACCGAACTTGTCCTTGAGCCAGCCGCACTGGCTCGTCTCGCCGCCATCTGAAAGCGTCTCCCAGAAGTAGTCCACTTCGTCCTGGGATGCGCAATCGATCATGAATGAAATGGCTTCGGTGAACGTGAACTGGGGACCGCCGTTGAGCCCAACGAATTCCTGTCCATCGAGCCGGAAGGATGTCGTCACCACCGATCCCTCCGCGCCCGGTTCAGCCTCGCCCCGGCGAACGACGCCTAGCACCTCGGAGTTCTTGAAAACGGATACGTAGAAGTTCATGGCCTCTTCGGCGTTGTCGTTGAACCACAGGAACGGCGTTATCTTGTTCACGGGCGATGTCTCCCTCATGCGTCGAAACCCTCCAGGCAATTGGCCTGAAGCCCTGGTTTCCAGCTTAGAGCGGGGCATCGCGAATGGCTTCTTCCATCTTGCGTCACCGGGCGGCCTGGGAATCGAGGTCGTGTACTTTCCGGCAACACCTCTTCCATGAGACGAAGCCCTCCAGCAGGCGCTCCAGGCTTGGGAAGAGGATGACAAAACGATCCGACCCCACCAGGCGCTCGGGTACGCCACCCCGCACGAGCACCTCGCCACCCGCGATGCTCATATGTCCTGAACGAGAACATGGAATTGCCAATCATCGGGGCGAATGCTACCATGTGCCTCAAGTACTCAAACGCATACCTTTTACCGCATCGTGACAAGCTTGCAAGGCTGTGGACTGCGCCGGTTTCAGTGCGCCCGGCGCACGCCAGCCCACGATGCCCCGCTCCGACGCCCACGTATATTCATTGGGAAGGAGACCCGCGCTTCCGTTCACCGAGCGAGCCGTGCCACCATCCGGGTTGGCGTTAGTTTGAGGTGATGCCAGATGACAGCATTTGCAGTGTTCCCACGTCGCGCAGACGCCAAGCAGGCGGAGGTCGCCCCGCGTTCTATCTCTCGCCGGGATGCGGTCAAGGCCGGAGCCGCCGGCCTGGCCGGGGCCGCGCTTGCGGGACAGGCGGCTCGGGCGCAGGACTCTGGGTGGCAGGGCGAAATCACCTTCTATGCGCAGGCCTACACCCCCAATTCGCAGCTTCCCAACGCCAACCAATTGACTGCCTTCCAGGAAGTGGCCGACGCCTACCAGGCCGAGCACCCCGGCATCACCATCCGATTCATCGACGAAGAGATCAGCGACTACTTGTAAACGGTCCGTGTCACGGGGGCCGGCCGGGAACTCTGGGACGTCTTCTGGGTCCAGAGCGGCCAGATGAACGGCGTGCTGCCGGTTGGAATCGCCCGCGACCTGACCGACCTGTACGATGCCCCGAATCCGTACATCGAAGGCGACGCCCCCTGGCGTGAAGCGATGAACCCGACCGTCATCGCCTATACGACCGCGCCCTCCGGCGCGGTCTATATCATCAATGGCGACTTCGTGGGCACGGCTCTACAACCAGGATCTCTTCACCCAGGCCGGGATCGAGGCGGCGCCAACGAGCTGGTCCGAGCTGATCGACGCCGCGACCCGCCTGAACGAGGCTGGGATCACGCCCTGTGCCGGTTCCTGGAACCCATCGTGGTTTGGGCGCCACTTCCTTTCCGATTTCTACTCGACCGAGTACGAGGCGCTCACCGGGTGCGACGGCTCGCCTGGCCAATCGCCCCAGGACGAAGCGGCCGCCATCAAGGCCGGCATCCTGTCCACTGACGATCCCCGGTTCATGGCGTGGTGGCCATTCTTCAAGGGCCTGACCGATCTCTGGTCGCCGGAGTACCTCGCCCAGGAGCTTTCGGTTGCGGATGAAGGCGCGCAGGAAGACTTCCAGGCCGGCCAGTCCGCCATGTTCTACAGCGGCAGCTGGATCCCGCGAACCCTGCAGACCGTTGGGATCGAGTTCGAGCTCGGCTCGTTCAGTTTCCCCCAACTGACGACGGAGGACATCGAATTCGCTACCAATGTCGATGTCGCGGGCGTCGTCGGTGGGCCGAACGCCGCGTTCCAGTACGCGATGTCCACGCCCGAGTCGAACACGACGCTCGAAGAGGAAGGCAAGGAAGCCGCCGTCATCGACTTCCTGCACTACATCGGCACCCCGGAGGTCATCGAGAAAGTTGTCAACGAGCTTGGCAGCTTCGCGCCCACCTGGCCCGGCACAACGCCAGTGACCGGACTCGAAACCTTCGCCGAACAAGCCAACACCGGCCTCAGGGTCGTCAACATCGGCAACTCGAGCGCCACGATCCTGCCGAGCTGGGAGCGGCTCTTCGGGCTATACCTCTCTGGCAACCTGGAACTCGAGGAAGCGGCCAACCAGTTTCAGCGCGAGCTGGACCGGGGCGTGCAGGGGTACGAAGAAGACAACCCGGATCTCGATATCGATTCGTGCTTCGCCTCCTGAGCGGGCGAGAAGCGGCCCAACGCCTCGCCTGATGCCGGTCCGGTCCGGCCCCGCGGACAACCAATACGGGGCCGGACCGCCGCCCTCCCTGTCGTGGGGTAGCGATCATGACCATCCGGAATCCGATTGCCGTAGAAACCGCCAGCACGAAGGTTGTGTCGCTCCGCACCCGCGACCGGTGGAACCGGTACCTGGCGGCTTACCTCATGGTGCTGCCGACGTTCGTGTTCATCGGGTATTTCCTCTATTACCCCGCGTACCGCGCCCTCACCGGCGGATTCACCGACTGGGATGGGTTCAACGAGCCGGTATGGATTGGGCTCGACAACTTCCGGCGGGCGTTCGACGACTACGTGCTCGAGATCGCGGTCAAGAACAACTTGATCTGGGCCGCGATCGAAATCTTCCTGATGGTGATCCCGGCGTTCGTGGTGGCGGCGCTCATCTTCCACGTCACGGACGACCGTTCCCGCTACCTGTACCGCACCCTCTTCGTGATCCCAATCATCATCCCGTCGATTGTGTCGATCCTGCTCTGGCGCTATTTTTACGAGAGCGACGGCCTGGTCAATGTCATCCTCGAGAGCCTGGGGCTCGATGGGCTGACGCGCCTCTGGATCGGGGATCCGAATATCGCCTTGTACTCGCTGGCCTTCATGGGGTTCCCATGGGTCAGCGCCTTCAACAATGCTGATCTTCTACGCCGGCCTGCAAAACATTCCAGGGGAAGTGATCGAAGCCTCCAAGCTCGACGGCGCGTCGGGCCTGAGACGCGTCTTCACCATCGAGATCCCGATGGTGGCCTCGCAGTTCAAGCTCCTCCTGATCCTGGCCATCATCAACAGCGGGCAAAACATCGTCACGCCCCTCGTGATGACCAGGGGCGGCCCTGGGTATTCCACCTACACCGTTTCGTACTACATGTACGAAACGGCGGTGGATTACGGCGAGTTCGGCTACAGCATGTCGATCGCGTTGATGCTGTTCGTGGTCATCATCGTCCTGACCGCGCTCGGCCAGCTCCTCAACCGCGAATGAGCGCCCGCGTGCCGCCGGTAACCTGGCCGGAAGAAGGGATGTCACGATGAATCGATTGCCTGCTGCCGCTCGCCATCTGGTGCTGGTCCTGCTGGCCCTGCTGGCCCTCTTTCCGCTGGCCTTCCTGCTGCTCAACTCCGTCAAGTCCGAAATTGCCTATTCACAGGATCCCCTGGGGCTCCCGGTCTCCTTCGAATGGCGCAACTTCGCGGACGCGTTCGAGGTCGTGATCCGGCCCATCTTCAACTCCGTCGTCGTCGTGACGGCGAGCGTGATCGGGATCGTGACTATCGCGGCGATGAGCGCCTACGCCTTCACCTTCATGCGCTTCCCGCTGCGGCGATTCCTGTTCGTGATGGTGTTTGCCCTGCTGCTGATCCCGGGCGTGCTAACGCTCATCCCCCTGTATTTGCAGATCAGGCGGCTCGATTTCGCCGGTATCTCGAACACCTGGGGCGGCCTGATCCTGCCGTACATCGCGGGTGGCCAGGCATTTTCGATCTTCGTGCTGCGCACGTTCTTTGGCGGGATCTCCAAGGATCTCGTCGATGCCGCCCGCGTGGACGGCGCCAGCGAGTGGCACATCCTGGGCAAGATCGTGGTGCCGCTCTCGGTCCCGGTGCTGGTCAGTGTCGTCGTCATCAACGTGGTGCCGCTCTGGAACGATTACCTTCTGCCGTCGCTCCTGCTTTCGGAGAACTACCGCACCCTCACCATCGCGCTCGTCAGCCTCCAGGGCAACGCGGAAACCCACTCCTCATCGCAGTTCGGCACCCTGATGGCCGCCTATGCGATTGCCTGTGTTCCGCTCGCGATCGTCTTCTCCTTCCTGATGCGCTACTACGTGCAAGGACTCACCAGCGGCGCGCTCAAGCTTTAGCGAGACACGGGCCAGCAACCCGCCAGACGCACGCGGCGAATCGACGTTCTCACCATCCCGCGGGAAGGACCATTCGTGACCCTGGCAGGCTTGCGCACGGCAACGAAGGACGAGCTGTTCGACCAGTTTCGACGCGCCGACCCCGAGTATTCGCCGTGCCCGCTGTGGTGGTGGAGTGGCGATGCGCTCGACCCCGAGCGGCTGAAATGGCAGCTTGAGCGATACCGGGATGGCGGTGTCTGGAATCTCGTGGTCATCAACCTGGCGCCGTCCGGCCCTCTCTATGGCCACTTCGCCGACGATCCGCCATTCATGAGCGCGGCGTGGTGGGCGATGTTCCGCACCGTGTGCGACCACGCCCGCCACGTGGGGATGCGGATCTGGTTCTACGACCAGATCGGCTTTTCGGGAGCGAATATCCAGGGCCAGCTCATCGCCCGCAATGAGGGCTTCGCCGGACAGACGATCGAACGCATGACGCGGGACGGTCCGGCTCCAGTCACCATCGCCTGCCCCTCGGATGGCGTTGCGCTGACGGCCTCGGTGCGCGGCCTGGACCCAACCGGCCGGCCCGTTGGACTGCCTGAAACTATCCCCGTCGTCGATGGAACCGCCGCCTGGAGCGGCCCAGGCAGCGTGCGCCTCAGCCTGTACTACACCGCGAAACGCGGCTTCGCTTACTTCAACGTCGACGCCTGCGCGGCACTCCTGGATACGATCCACGGAGAGTTCGAGCGCCAGGTGGGCGATTACTTTGGGGACGTGATCGTTGGCTCGTTCCAGGATGAGCTTCCCCCCGTGCCACGCTGGAGCGAGTACTTCGCCAGCGAGTTCGAACGCACCCACGGCTACGATCCTCTGCCCTGGCTCGATGGGCTGTGGGACGACCTCGACGGCCAGGAGCGACGGATCCGGCACGACTATCACGCGACCAGAGCCGCGTTGGCCGAACGCGCCTTCTTCCGCCCCCTCCACGCGTGGCATGACGAGCGGGGCCTGACGGTGGGCGTGGACCAGCAGGAGCCGGCCCGGTCCGGAGATCCCACGGGCACGGTTCGCCTCTATGCCGATTACATGAAGACGCACCGGTGGTTCAACGCCCCTGGCTCCGATCATCACGGCGACGCCAAGATCCACTCGTCGCTCGCCCACCTGTACGGGCACAAGCGCGTCTGGATCGAGTCCTTCCACACCTCGGGTTGGGGCGGCACCCTGGAGGAAACCTTCGACTGGCTGGTGCCATGGCTACGGGCCGGGGCGAACCTGTACAACCCGCACGCGACCTATTACAGCACCCGTGGGGGTTGGTTCGAATGGGCGCCGCCGGCCACCGACTGGCGCCAACCGTACTGGGCGCACTACCGCACCTTCGCCGATGCCGTCGCCCGGCTCTGCCGGCTGTTGAGCACCGGCGCGCACCGGTGCGACGTGGGCGTGGTGTTCCCAGCAGAGCGGGATCGGTTTGGACGGCGCGGTCTCGCCCGAGGCCGCGGCGGCGCACGAGGCCTACCAGGCGCTCATCGGCAAGATGGTCTGGTACAACCAGCAGACCGGGGCGCTGGACGCGGCCGGTGTGGATTTCGACATCCTGGACGATGCGTCGATCGCCACGGCAACCGCCGGCGATGGGCGGCTCCAGATTGCCGGCGAATCGTATCGCACGCTCATCCTGCCGGCCTGCACCGTGCTCGACCCCGCAACGGCCGCAACCCTCGTCCGGTTCGCCGAGGACGGCGGCGACATCCTCGCCGTGGGGTGTCCGCCCACCAGCCTGGCTGGGGACGATCCCGACCATCTGCTCGAACGGCTCACCGCCCGCCTCACGGTCATGGACATCGAGGGTCTCCGCGCCCGGCTCGCCGCCACGCCCGGGCTGGTCGACGCTCCGGTGCCAACCCTGGTCCGCCGAATCGATGACGCAACCGTGGTGTTCGTGCCCGCGGCTTTTCCCGGCGCCAGCCGGATCTCCGGCCGGCCCGTCGCGACGATCGACTTCGACCGGTCAGCCTACGCCGGCGACATGACGATCCGGGTCCGCGACGTCGAAGGTATTCCCGAGCTCTGGAACCCATTCCAGGGAACCCGGACCCTGGTTCCGCGATCGCGATGCCGGGCGGTGCCGGGCGGGGTCGAAGTCGACCTTCCGTTCGACCCGGCGCCGTGCGCCATCCTGGTCTGGGGAAAGGGCGAGGACGGGGCACCGGTCCACGCGATGGTCACCAGGGTGATCGCCCAGCTCGAGGATACCTGGGACGTGGTGCTTGCCCCGACACTCGACAACCAGTGGGGAGACTTCACCTTTCCCGCCTCCCCCGCTCCAATGCCCGTCCAGCATTGGACCTTCACGGACCCCGGAGATGCGGCGGAGGTCCGGCCCATCGTCGCCACCTACGGGCCGCGCGCCCAATGGACCGGGCCTGGCGATGCCGCCGCGTTGGCCCCCACCGGCAACCCGGCGCGGTGGAAGACCGCAAGCTGGTCACTCGCGCGCGGGATCCACAAGGATCCGATCCACCGGCGTCACCTGGGACCGGCCGGTCACGTCCCGGAAGAGTTCATCGAGTTTGGGACCGTCGCCGCCGGAAAGTCAGTTCGGCTCCGGTTCGGCTTCGACCTGAATACGGGAGCGGTCTTCGGCGGGTGGTTCGTGATCGGCGCGGCGGCCACCAAGTGCCTCCAGATCGACGGCCGGGACGTGGCGATCGATCCCCAGGAGAACCTTCGGTACCAGAGCGCCGCGCCGGTCACCCTGGAGCCGGGCCCGCACACGGTGGACCTCGTGCTCACCTCCCGGCACGACGCCCTGACGTTGCGGGCCTGGTTCGCCCTGATCACGGACATGGAGCGCTGCCGCCGGCCCGACCGCCTCACCGTGGCGGGCAATCCGGAACCGGAAACCGAGGTCCGCTTCGCCACCTGCTTCACCATCGACCGGGCGGTGCGGTCGGGCACCCTTCAGGTCGGCACACGTGGCCCCGCCCGCATCCTGCTCGACGGCCGCGAGATCGGCCGCCAGGGTGGCTACCTGCCCTACGGCGACGGTTCGGCGACGCAGAGGTACGACATTACGGACCTGCTGGCGCCGGGCGAGCACGTGCTGGCGATCGGAATCGACGACACGGCGCTTCCGGTGACGCTGGTGGTCGATGGCGTGGTGCGGTTCGAGGACGGGTCCGACGATCTGTGGCTGATGACCGATCCGGCGTGGACCGTCACCCGCGACGATCGTCCCGCCGAACTCGCGATCGAGGCGCGACCGGCTGGCGACCCGCAACTGGCGCACCTGCGCCAGCGGCCACATCCCCTTCCCGGTGCGGCCTGGCTGGAGGGCGAGGCGGCGGACCCCGGTGTCGTGGTGCCGCTCGCGCCGTACACGGAGGCGGCCAGCATGACGCAACGCCTGCGGTGTGTCGTGCCGCCCGGAGCGGTGCGGGCAACGATTCCCGTGGCCGGCCACGCCACCGCCACGCTCGATGGCGAAGCGCTTGGCGAGGCGGATGGCACGCCCGGCACCGGCTGGACCGTGTCGCTGCCCGGACCGGACCGGGTGGGACGCGTGCTCGACCTCATCGTGGAGACGGTGCCGGGATACGCGGGCGGGGCGGCGCTCACGGCCCCGCTCTCCTACGAGGTCGGCCCCGGCCGGTTGCCACTGGGCGACTGGGAGCGCCTGGGACTGGCCGGCTACTCCGGCATGGTTCGTTACCAACAGGAGGTGCGGCTGCCGGAGCCGCCATCGGACGGCGCCGTGTACCTGGACCTTGGCGATGTCCGTGGCTCCGTCGAGGTGAAGGTCAACGGCCAGGCGATGGGAACCTGCGTGACGGCGCCCTACCGGGTCGAGATCACGCCAGCCCTGCGGGCGGCCGCAGGCGTTGCGGCAATCGAGGTCATCGTGGCGAACACGCTCGGTCCCTACCTGCAAGCGGTGAGCCCGACCCCGTTCGTCTTGAACGGGCAAACCGTTTCCGGCCTGTTCGGCCCGGTCCGCTTGCTCCACGTCCGGGACGACCCGGATCGAGAGGCCGCCACCTGATACGAACTTCGGCTCATCACCCAGGCATCTGCAATGCGTACGGGCGGACCTGGATCGACCGTGAACTACGTCTGGACACCACCGATCTGGTCGATCCTGTTGTCCGCCCACCCCCGGACCGAGCATCCATCACCGACCAATCACGCGAAGTTCGTATGAAATGCGGAGTCCAGACCATCACGGGCGCCTCTGAATCGCCAGGTTGCGGACCGCGTTAGTCCGCTCTCTTCCACCGTTCGTTCAACTCGACACCCAGTCCGGGTCCCTCCGGCACGCGGACGAACCCGTCGGCATCCGGCGTCAGGGGCGTCGCCAGCAGTCCCTGGAACTCCTCGACTTCCAGGGCCGGCGGGTCCTGCAATAGTTCCAGCCAGGTCGCGTTCGCAAGCGATGCGCAAAGATGGAGGTGCGCGGCGATGCCAAACCCGTTGCCGCCGTGATGCGGGGCGATCGGCTTGTGGTGCATTTGCGCGTAACCCGCAACCTTGCGCAAGAGGCTCAGCCCGCCACAAACGAGCGCATCCGGCTGCATCACGTCGTAGCAATTCTGGTCGATGAGTAACCGGAACTCGTGCAGGCCGATGTTGTTCTCGCCCCCGGCGATCGGCAGGTCACTGGCCGCCGCCAGCCGCGTCAGGGTGTCGAATTCGTAGCGCCCCAGGGGCTCTTCCAGCCACAGGACACC
>JACCYX010000178.1 GCA_013696265.1 Chloroflexia bacterium | reverse complement strand
CTCGCCGAGCAGCACGAACGGAGCCTCGAACGGCTCTACGCCGCCCTGCCCGAAGCGCAACGCCCGGCAATCGCCCTGCTCACCGGCTCGACCCGCGCCAAGCGTCGCCGCGAAATCGACGCCGCGCTGTCGGCGGGTAAGATCGACATCCTGGTCGGCACCCACGCCCTGGTCCAGAACGCCGTGACGTTTCACGACCTGGCGCTGGCGATCGTGGACGAGCAGCACCGGTTCGGCGTCAGGCAACGCGCCCTGCTCGCCCAGAAGGCCAACGGCTTGCAGCCGCACATGCTCTCGATGACGGCCACGCCGATTCCACGAACCCTGAACCTGGTGCTCTCCGGCGATCTCGATGTCTCGATCATGGATGAAGTCCCCAAGGGCCGGATTCCGATCGAAACCCGGCTCTACCGCAAGGCGGAGCGGAATGATGCCTACCGGCTCGTGCGGGAGCAGGTCAAGCGCGGCTGCCAGGTCTTCGTGATCTGCCCGCTGGTGGAGGAATCCGACACGATCGAAGCGAAAGCGGCGGTCGAGGAGGCCCAGCGACTGAAGGAAGATGTCTTCCCGGACCTTCGAATCGATGTCGTCCACGGCAAGATGGCGTCGAAGAAGAAGGACGAGGTGATGACCGCGTTCCGGGACCACGAGTTCGACATCCTGGTTTCGACCTCGGTGATCGAGGTTGGGATCGACATCCCGAACGCGACGGTGATGATGATCGAGGGGGCCGAGCGGTTCGGGCTGTCGCAACTCCACCAGTTCCGGGGCCGCGTGGGTCGGGGGGACGCCCAGAGCTACTGCGTGCTGCTGGCGGACGAGGCAACCGCCGGTGGCGACGCCCGCCTGGAGACGATGGTCGCCACGAACGATGGGTTCCTGCTGGCCGAGAAGGATCTCGAACTGCGCGGTCCCGGCGATTTCATGGGCACCCGCCAGAGCGGGCTGCCGGAACTCGGCTGGCTCGAAGGGGGCTTCGACACGCGCCTGATCGAGATCGCCCGCGCGGCGGCGGAACGCCTGCTGGCGGCGGACCCGGAGATCGACATCCGGCGCTTCCCCCGGCTCAAGCCGCGCCTGCAACAGTACTGGGCCACCGCGACGGTGATCGACACCTCGAAATCGTGAATTGCCGATGCGTTGCGAGGAACCGCGGCATCACGATCATATGTACGGTTGCGGACCTTGTGTCCGCCCGCGCGTGAAGAGGTGCCGCGAGTCCTAGGGGCGGTACCCCCGGCCGATGGAGACACCTGGCCAACCGCGATGCCGGGGTGTCCGCCCGGTGTGCCGCGAACGGCTGGTTCCGGTTCGCCACCATCTGGGCGGACACCCAGTATCGTGGTCGCCCGGATTCGTTATGCGACCGGGGTACCGCCCCTACGGATTGCACACGGTGCACATTGGATTCAGGACGTAGGTGATCGAAACAGCGTACGGCGGGTCACAGGATCGCCTCGCACGCGCCGATGAGAACCGCCCGGCACAACACTGTGCCGGGCGGTTTCGTTCAACTGTGGTCCGTATCAGGCTACTCGCCCGGCGCGGCTCCGAAGGTGACGGCGGGAACGTCCACGGCGGGTTCCTTCGCCGGGGTTTCCGCCACCGAATCCTTGATCAGGAAGAACGAGCCGATTGCCACCCCGATGATCGCCACGCCAGTGATGATGAACGACCGGTGCATCCCGTCAACGAAGGCGGCCGAACTCACCGCGTAGAGGGTGTCCGCGATGTCGCCTGGCACGCCGGGGAAGTATTCCTGATTGTAAATCCCTCGCCCGGCGTAGTTGATGCCCTCGCCGACCCTGTCGATCGCGGGCTGCAACGGTCCAAACGCGGCATTCGCGGGGTCGCGCAATCCCTCGACCTGGGACGATCCATCGAACCGGGACTTGTACGTCTGGTTCATGATCGTGCCCAACAAGGCGACCCCGAACGCGAACCCCATTTCCCGCACGGCCCCGTTCACCGCCGAGGCCACCCCGCTCTTGTCCGACTCCACGCTGTTGAGCACGGCGGTCGTCATTGGCGCAAAGATCAGCGCCATGCCGAACCCCATCACCACCATCGCCGGCATGACGTCGAGGAATGTGCCGCCCACCGACGTTCGCAGGTACATGAAGGCGGCCGAGCCGGTGATCAGCATCCCGGCCGTAACCAGGTTCCTGGTGCCAATCCGGTTGACCAGGGCGCCCGAGATCGGCGAGAAGGCCATCATCGTGATCACCATCGGCAGCATGGTCAGGCCGGTCCTGATCGCCGAATAGCCATGCACGTTCTGCCAGTAGAGCGTCATCGAGAAGGCGATGCCGGAGATGAAGAACGAGATTGCGAACGAATCGAGGTTGGCGCCGGTGAAGGTGCTGGACTTGAAGAACCGGAGCGGTACCATCGGCTTCTCGGTATGCTGTTCGACCCAGATGAAAGCCGCGAAGAGCACCGCCGAGACAGCCAACCCGCCAACGATCAGCGAATCGCCCCAGCCCCGTTCCCCGGCTTCGATCAACGACCAGACCAGGGCCGCAATCGCCCCTGTCACCAGCACCGTGCCAGGAATATCGGTCGCCACCTGGCCGGATTCATCACGCGATTCCTTGACGACCGCCGAAGTGATGAGGAACGCCACGATCCCGATCGGCACGTTGATCAGGAAAATCCACTGCCAGGCGAAATATTCGACGATCGCCCCACCGACGATCGGCCCGAACGCCAGGCCGGAGACCGACACCGCCGACCAGATGCCGAGCGCCTTGCCCCGCTCTTCCGGTGGGAAGACCGAGGAGATCAGGGAGAGCGACAGCGGCATGATGAACGCCGCCCCCAACCCCTGCACCGCCCGGGCGACGATCAGCCACTCGGTATTCTGGACCAGCGCCGCCAGTGCCGAGGTCGTCGTGAAGAGCGCGACCCCGAACAGGAAGAACCGCTTGCGGCCGAAGCGGTCGCCCAACCCACCGGCGGTGATCTGCAGGGCCGCGAAGACCAGCGTGTAGGCCGACACGATCCATTGCAGCTGGGTCGTGGTCGGCGAGAAGTCGTCGGAGATGGTCGGCAACGCGACGTTGACGACCAGGTTGTCGAGAATTGCCATGAACAACGCGAAACAGGAGGCGCCGAGCACCCACCACTTCGCGTTGCCGTCATTGACCCGCCCGGCGAGTCGTCCACCCTGTGCCATACGCTTTCACTCCCAACAACGACGTGGCGCCGCCATGCGCGGTCAGCCCCAGACTAGGGTCGCCGCATCCGCCTTTCATCCGCCAATTGACCTGGCCTCGCCTGCGCGTTCGTGCAGTTGGCGATTGCGGTCGAGAGACGGTTCCGATTGTGGTATTCAAGGGAATTCCGGACCGATCGCTAGGCCCGACGGTTGTTCACCTGATCGCATGCTATGCGTTTCGACCGCGGTTCGCTTCTCCAATCCTGCGCCTCCGCCGTTGACGTCGATGCCGGCGTGTATCGTTCCTTTTTTCATCGCAAGTCTCGTTTCATTGATTGCAGCGTACATGTGAATGAGGACAGCTTCAGTCCGCTTTGGTACACACTTCGTCGACTCCGCCGTGCCACGGGAGAACATGAGGTCCGTTCGCGGCGATTCACGGCCCCGACGACACATGCTTCCCAGCGGCGGCACAACGACAACCACCCTTCGCCTATGGTATGAACGATCGAAGGAGCCAGAATGTGACCGCCCTTGTCCACGTCGGCACGCAGCTCACGTGGCCAATGCGTCAAACCTTTCACACATCCGGCGCGATCCTCGCGTCGCTCGTCAGGGAGTTCACATCTTATGCGGGTCATTTCGGGATCGGCGCGGGGCCGCCGGCTCAAAGGACCGCCATCCCCGGCCACTCGGCCAATGGCGGATAAGATCAAGGGCGCCCTCTTCAACAGCCTCGCCTCGCTCGGCATCGAGCCGGTAGTCGTGCTCGATCTCTACGCCGGAACCGGCAACATTGGGATCGAGACGCTCTCGCGGGGAGCGGTCCGCGCCGACTTCGTCGACCAGGGCCGCGAACAGTGCGCGGTGATCCGCGAAAACATCGCCGCCACCGGCTTCGGCGCGGTCGGCAACGTGCACCAGGCACCGGTGCGGTCCTACATCGCAGGGGCGCGGGGCACGTACGATTTCGTGATCGTCGACCCACCCTATGCCGATTCGGACATCGTCGAGACGCTGGGACTGCTTGGCGCTTCGTCGTTGGTACAATCTGGGTCGATCGTCGTCATCGGTCACTGGCCGCGCCTGGAGCTGCCCGATCGGATCGGGCGGCTCGAACGCCTGCGCCATCGCTGCCACGGCGACAGCTGCTTCTCGATCTACGAAGTCGTGGCCGCTGAAGACATTGCGCCAACATCTGGCGCGAGTGATACGGACTTCGGATGATCAACGGAATATGTATGGTAGTGGTCGAGTTCATCTCGACCTTGGGCCTGGGCAAAGATGATCCTTCGCAGGCTCTGGACGCTACCAGGCAGTCCAGCCAAAGTCGGTATGAGGAAGGAGGTCAGGCATGACGCTCGCGATCTACCCCGGCAGCTTCGACCCGATCACCAACGGGCACCTCGATGTGGCGCTGCGGGCGGCGCGGTTGTTCGACCGGTTGATCCTGGCCGTCTACAGCGGCGTCGAAAAGCCTAACCAGCTCTTTCCCATCGCCGAGCGGATCGACCTCGCGCGGGGCGCGATCGAGGCGTCCGGCGATCCGGTGGCGCGCCGGATCGAGATCGAAACCTTCTCCGGCCTGACGGTCAACTACGCGCGGGCGATGGGAGCGCAGACGATCGTGCGCGGGCTGCGCGCCGTGTCCGACTTCGAATACGAATTCAAGTACGCCCACATGAACGAGCACCTGGCGCCGGAGATCGAAGTGGTTTGCCTCATGACCTCGTCCCGCCTCTCGTTCATCAGCTCCAGTTTCATCAGGGAGGTGGCCGGGCTTGGCGGCGATGTCCGCGGCCTGGTGCCAACCAACGTCGAAGTCGCGATCGCCAGCCGCGCCGGCGTCCTGGGCATCGGGTAGTCCGGCGGGGCGACCGGGAGTTGCGGGCGTCGTCTATTCTTAACGTCTTATGGGGAAGGCGAGTATCACGACGGCAGCGACAGGGGATGGACACATGACGCAACGCGGCGCACCACCAGCTCACCAGGACGGAACCGCGGACATCCTGTACCTGGTCGACCAGTTGGAAGAGCTGGTCGGGATTGGCAAACGGGTTCCATTCAGCGGACGCGTGATGGTCGAGGAAGAGGAGTTCCTGGCACTCATCGACCAGTTGCGCGTGGCGGTACCCAACGAGATCAAGCAAGCCCAACGGGTGATCAAGGATCGAGAACGGATCATCGGCGACGTGCAGGATGAAGCGGCGCGGATCGTGCAGGCGGCGCGGGACCGGGCCGAGGCGATGATTTCGCAGCACGGCATCGTGGCCGAAGCCCGCCAGCGCAGCGAGGAACTCCTGCGCGCCGCCGAAGAGGAGCGCCAGCGGGCCCGCGGCGAAA
>JACCYX010000160.1 GCA_013696265.1 Chloroflexia bacterium | reverse complement strand
GATGCCGGGCTGCCGCTACGTACCGCTCGCTCATGGCCACCGGCACGATCGCGTCTTCCACGCCATGCACGACCAGGTGCGGAACCGGTGACGGCACCAGCGACGATGGCGACGCCGCCTCGTAGCGATCGAGGAGTTTATAGAGCGGTCCGCCCATAAACTCCCCGACCGCCCCGTTTCCCAAGTGTTCCTTCCAACCTTGATGAAGGTCGAGGACTCCCGCCAAGGGGATCGCGGCGCAAAAGTCCAACGGTTCGGCCCGGATCGGGCTGTCAGCCGGCGCGTTGGCCATAGTTGCCAGCCAGCTCGCCAGGTGGCCACCGGCGGAGTGACCGAGCACGGCGATCCGGGCTGGGTCGATACCGAATTCAGCGGCGTGACAGAACACATGGGCCGCGCCGGCGGCGATATCGTGAAACGTGCCGGGCCAGCCGCCGCCCGGATCGCCGACTCGGCGGTACTCCAGGCTCCAGGTCGCCAATCCGAGACCCGCCAGGGCGGCGCAGATATGCCCAAGGTGATCGAGGCTGTAGCGGTTGCGCCAGAATCCGCCGTGGATGGCGACGACACAGGGGTGGGACCCAGCTCTCGAAGGCAGCCGCAGGTCGGCGAATTGGAACTCCCCCTCGCCATAGGCGATTCGCGCATCGGCGGACGGCGGCGGGCGATCGAGGATGGTTTGGCTCATCGTCCTTCGTCCCCGCGAAACGTGGCCACGTGGGCCAGGCCCCGGTCGACGAGGGCCCGGTTGGCCGGATCGTTGAGCCAGCGCCCGACACCGGAGGGATGCGGCAGCGGAACGAGCGTGACCAGCCCGTACCCGAGATCGACCGTGAATGACGATCCGACCAGGCCGCGGAGCGTCATCGACCGGGCACCGGGAATCAGTGCGTCAGCCGCCAGCCTGCCCAGCGTGACGACGAGTTGGGGACGCACCAGGGCGATCTCGGCGTCCAGGTGCGTACGGCAGAGGGCCCGCTCCGCCGCCGATGGCGCGCGGTCACCCGCGCCATGCTTCGCCTTGCCGGGGAAGCATTTGGTGAGGCTGGTGAAATACCAGTCGTTGAGGAAGTGATCGGGGTCGAACCCGGCTCCGGCGAACCACTTCCGAAGCAGCGTGCCGGAGGCGCCGGACCACGGCACGCCGGAGAGGTGCGCGCGGGGACCCGGCGCCTGGCCGACGATCATGTTCCGGTGAGCGGCGTGGCCGCGAAAGATTGGGTTGGCTTCGGCGAGGAACCCGGCATCGACGCACCGCACGCAGGCCGCGATCGCGCACTGCACGGCCGCGAGTTGGGCGATTCGTTCCTGATCCATGTCGCCTGTTTTCGCCCGGCGGCACGCCAACCGGTACACTAAGACGGGTGCGCGGACCGCGCATTCCCGACCCTATCCAACATTGCTCCACCTGGAATCCCATGACGACCGATCAGAACCTGTCTCCCCATCCTCGCCCCGCCCCACCGCCGATGGCCGGTTCGCCGTATTTCCTGGTGATCGTCGCGCTCTTCGTGACGAGCCTGATCACGGCCAACCTGGTGGCGGTCAAGGTGCTGGCGTTCGGCCCCTGGGTAACGGACGCGGGCCTGCTGACCTTCCCCATCGCCTACATCGTGGGCGATGTCCTGACCGAAGTGTACGGCTACGCAACGGCCCGGCGTGTGATCTGGCTCGGGTTCATCTGCAACGCCCTCGCCGTCGGCACTTTTCAACTGGCCGCCGCGTTGCCGGCTGAGGGCTCGTGGGACGGCGCCGAAGCCTGGAGCCGGATTTTCGACTCCACGCCTCGTCTCCTGGTCGCCTCATTCTGCGCCTACCTGATCGGGGGCTTCGCTAATTCCTACGTGTTGGCCAGGCTCAAGGTGCGGACCAATGGCCGCTGGCTGTGGACGCGGACGATCGGTTCCACCGTCGTGGGCCAGGGACTGGACACGGTGGTGTTCGTGACGATCGCCTTCGCCGGGGTCTTTTCCGGGCAGGTGCTGTGGGAGATGCTCTACACCGGCTGGCTGCTGAAAACCGCCTACGAGGTATTGGCGACGCCCCTCACCTACGCGGTCGTCGGCAAGCTGAAGCGGGCCGAGAGCCTTGATGCCTACGACCGGGAGACCGACTTTCGCCCGATCGCGTTTGGGCCGTCGAGGTAACGTTCTAGTACACAGGAAGCCCACCGGCCTGGTAACCGGTGGGCTTCTTGCCGTCATCGCGGCGGGTGGGCGTGAACCATGGCAGCGACGCCGCGTCTGGTGCAGACAGGCCCCCTACACACCCATCCTCCCAACGTCTTGCCTGGTGCCTCCCGAACCTCTCCTCCGCATCGAGCCGTATCGGACGCGCTTGCGGCGCATCTCCAGACCGTGGATTCCCGTCGCTCCCGGAAGGAGCATCGCCGTTTGTCCAGCGATGCCGGCCATTCAGCCAATGGCGCTTGCTCTGGCGGAACGGCGGGGGCGGCGTCGACGACATTCCGCTTGCATCGTCGCCTGGCCCGACTTCAGTTAGGTGACGCCCTATCTGTACGTACACCTTATGCGCTTCGTGCCTCAATGTCAAGCCCGCCCTAATTCCTGAGCCATTCGCCTTGAATCGTGGCCTCGGCGAACATGTTCCCGGATCATGGCGGCGGTCATGCCGATGGCTGCCTGGGTGACGATGATGGTTTCGAACTCCGCTAACTCGTTTGGCGCTTGAAGAACAGAATGAACCAGGTCGGATCTTTCTGCTGCGACACCCCGCACATCTCAATTCCATGCTTGCCCAACTCCTCGATCTGACTGATCATGTTCTTGTCCCATCCGGTTTTCATCCCCAAAACGCCAGCGTGCCATTGCAGCGAAAGCGTGATGTGTTCCCATTGAGAACCTACAGCCATTTCGGACTCCTTTTAGATAGAGCAAATGCGATTGATTGGTGGGGACCCAGTACCTTGATCATATGACCACGTTGCGGATTTGTACATACGCAATCGACTCATTGGTTCGCACGGAAAGAGACGAAGATGGAATGGGGCGAAGGCACCCCAACGGCGCGGCGAATTGGACACAGAAAAACCCACCGGTTTTGCAACCACTGGGCTTTCTGCCGTCGGTAACAGCGTGTTGTGAGGATCCCCGGATTGAGCTGACTTCGTCATTGCTGACGTGGTCACCAGGGAAGCAGACGCCTTTTCAATCGTCGGACCGGAGTCCTCAGACGAAGTGCGTCCCAACCGTGTTGTCGTGCCGATACTTGTTGAACACTGCTGCAGTCCACCATTTCGGGGAATCCAGACTCCGAAAAGCCATTGCGGATGTTGCCGTCCTGATGATCGCGGGTCCGTTTCGGGCTTGCGCCTTTCGCTTGCCGTGGCCACGTGCTCGGTGTGGCTCCTGTGCCGGTATTCGTCTGTTTCGACATCAGACAGGTGACGTCCTTATCTGTACGTTCACTCTAGGGGTCCTGTGCCGAATTGTCAAGAGTGTGTGAAGGCTTCATTTTATACTGACGTGCCAGCCTCCCGGTTACCCGCCGCTCTGTGGCGTATCGGCCGGGACAATCTGCGTTGCTTTCGCGATGCCGAACCGTGGCATCGCGTTGTAGACGACATGTGATGTCGCGGGATCGACGGTGTACGCCTCGTGCCAGATGCCAACAGTACCGTCGCCCTTTCGCGCCTGGCGATTGAAAGCGGTCCAGGCCGGCAAATGTTCATGGTCGCGGGCGGCGGCGTAGGCCATCAGCTTGTCCATCGATTCCCAGTACTGGATCACGGTCGCCCGCCGCCAGGCCAGCTCAGTGCGGGCATCGAGCAGGCCAAGTTCAGGATGCCGCAGCAGTTCCCCGAGCATCCGCGGCATGGCCAGGAAGACCGGCAGCCACGCGCGTACCCGCCACAAGCTGTTGACGCGCATGCCGATCAGGAACACGACGGTTCCGGTCGGAAAATCGGCTCGGTGCCGACCGACCTGGACTCGGTTCGAACGATCATTCATGAGGGACTCCTTCCAGCCGTGTTCCAGATCCTGGGGAGATGAACGAGACGTGCCGCGCCCGGTACAGGTGCCAGGCCAGGTAGAGCACGGCGACCGTGAGGACCACGCCCCCAAACGCGGTCACCGTCGTGCCCCACGATCCCTCGCCCGCCTCGCCGACCGTCATGTGCACGAACATCCCACCGGACAGCATGAGCGCCCCGGCCAGGTACACGCACCAGGCGCCGATTTGCCGGCGGGCAGCCAGCAGCGTGCGGCCCAGGTAACTGCTGTAGAGGATGCCAACCGCGGCAAGGACCCCGGCGTGCCCGTGACCGGCCCGGAAAAACTGCTCCTCATGCTCGGTGAGATTGTCGCCCGTGCTGAGCAATCTCAGGAGGGCATAGCCGCCAAGCATGACCGTCACCAGCAGCGTCCAGGAAATGGCCGCCAGGACGTTCTGGGGTTCGCTGGTTGGCGTACCGACCGGCTGGTCGAGATGGACTGGATCGTGTGTCACCTGGTCCGAATCCTTTCATGCGCAACGCGGGGCCGGCCCGGGAAGGACCGTGTCCACCACTGTACCCCCACACCCATCCAGGTGGTTTCCATCGACCAAGCTCGTCGATCGTCAATAATGGACATACGAACCGTAACCTTCGACAAGGAGCAGGTACCCCGATGGCTTCACCCTTCACGACTGACCCGCCGAGTTTCGGCAACGCGGACGTCATCGTTCCTGGCTGGCCGCGCGACCGGCCCGCCTACGATTCGCTCGCGGCGGCGGTCCAGGGCGAATGCAGCCGATGGAACGTGCCCGGCATCGCGGTCGGCATCCTGCGCGGGGCTGAGATCGAGACGACCTCGGCCGGGTTCGCGAATCTCGCGACGCGGCAGCCAATGACGGACGACACGATTTTCCAGATCGGCTCGATCTCGAAGGTCTTCACCGCCACCCTGGCGATGATGCTCGTCGAAGATGGCCTGCTCGATCTCGACGAGCCAGTGGTGACGTATGTCCCGGACCTCCCACTGGCCGACGCGGCGGCGAGGACCACGATCACGCTCCGTCACCTGCTCTCCCACACGGCGGGGTTCGAAGGCGACCGGTTCATCTCATACGGCCAGGGTGACGACGCGCTGGCCAGGGCGATCGCCGGCTTCGACACGCTCCGGCAGTGGACGGTGCCCGGCGACCTTTGGTCGTACTGCAATGCCGGATACTACCTGGTGAGCCGCGCGATCGAGGTTGTCGCCGGCCAGCCGTTCGAAACCGTGTTCCGGAAACGCCTGGTCGAACCGCTCGGGCTCGAAACGACCTTCTTCTTCGCCGAGGATGTCATCACCCGGCCCCACGCGGTCGGTCACTACCTCAAGCGCCGCGAAGAGGGGCACGTTATGGCCCACGGCTACGCGTTTCCCCGCCACGTCAACGGCACCGGCGGCGTTGTCGCCTCCGTTCGCGAAGTGCTGCGGTTCGCCCGGCTCCACATCGGCGACGGCGAGATCGACGGCGCGCGGCTGCTCTCCCCCGAATCGGCACAGGCGACGCGGGAACCGCTCACCGAGGCCGGGGACTTCTCCCGCAACTACGGGCTCGGCTGGTGCGTTCACGACTATCCTGACTTCCGTACCATCAGTCACGGCGGCGCCACCCGCGGGTTCCGGGCGAACCTGACCGCGATCCCAGAGCGGGCCTTCGCGATCGCGACCCTCACCAACGGCGAGGCGGGGTCGCGCGCGATCCAGGAGATCGAGGCCTGGGCGCTGAGTCAATACCTCGACGTCGCGCGGCCGGTCCCGGACCGGGTGAAACGTTCCGGCAAACAGCTCAAGGAGGTGGCCGGGACGTACCGGCGTCATGACGGAACATTCACGGTCAGCGTCGTGGATGACCGGCTCGACCTTGAGGTGGTCCATATCGACGAGGAGAGCGGCGAGGTCGAGGACGAACAATCCTACCCTCTGGTGGCGGTTGGGAAGTATCGCTACCAGGTGCCGGACGGCCCGAACAAGCACGCGATCGTCGATTTCATCGAGTACGGCGGCAACGGCCCCAGGCAGCACTTCCTGCGGATGGGCGGCCGCCTCGCGGAGCGGCTCGACGCGCCATCGAAGGGCGCGACGGCCAAAGGCAAGACGCCCAAAGCATCGGGGAAGGGCAAGAAGAAATGATCGACGTTCCCGCGATCAATGCCAAACAGATGGCCCAGATCGATGAACTCATGCGCGATTACTACGGCGTCGAGCCGATCCAGTT
>JACCYX010000142.1 GCA_013696265.1 Chloroflexia bacterium | reverse complement strand
ACGACAAATTGGGGCCGGTCTGGACGGACCGCGAAACACCTGCCACGATTCCAACGATCAGGGGAATTCATGTCGACACGCGCGTCATACGAAAACCAGATTCAGGACTTGCGCGACGATGTCGTTTCGATGGCGAGCATGGTCGACAAGGCGATCGCCCGCGCGATCGACGCCCTCCAGACCCAGGACGTAGGCTTGGCCAAGTCCGTGCGGAAGGAAGACAAGGTTATCAACGCCGCCCGCTGGAGCGGCGAGGAGCGGGCGCTGACCCTGATTGCCACCCAGGGACCGATGGCCGGTGACCTGAGGATGATCGCCGCCGCCCTCCAAATCTTCACGGACCTGGAGCGGATGGCCGATCACGCCGCCGGCATCGCCAAGATCGTGATCGACACGGCCGACGAAGCGCCGCTCAAGCCGCTGGTGGACATTCCACGGATGAGCCTGATCGCCCGCGAGATGCTCAGCGACGCAATCACGGCCTTCGTCGATGGGAACGTCGACATCGCCCGGCGGGTCGCGATCCGCGACGACGATGTCGATAACCTCAACGACCAGATCTTTCGGGAACTGCTGACCTACATGATGGCCGATCCAAGCACGATCAACAGGGCCACCCACCTTCTCTGGGCGGCGCACGGCATGGAGCGCATCGCCGATCGTGTCACCAACGTCTGCGAGCGCGTGGTGTTCACCGTGACGGGCGAAACCGAGGAGTTGGGCGGGGGCCGGAAGAAACGTCAGAAGGCGCGTAGGCTGGCGGAGTCGGCCAACGGCGTATCGGGATGATCGCTTCGCCAGTCGGCGAAGACGTGATGCAGTGACCTGACGATTTCGTCCAACTCCAGCGGCGCCACCAGCGTCGTGGCAACGCCTAACGCTGGGTCGATTGGCATGGGCGGCGGCGTGGCGTGAATCAGGACGGCCGGCGCGGCGGTCCGGGATGTCCGCTCATGGTCCAGGGGCGATAGGCCACGAAGCCGCCGCAGGAACTCGATCGCGTCGAAACTTTGCATGTCGGCGTCGACGACGATCAGGTCGAACTGGCGCAGCCTGAAGACTTCGAGCGCCTGGAGCCCGTTCGCGATCACCGAAGCCCAAAACCCCCCTAATGGAAGGCCCTCCGCGAGGAACCCGGACAGGTCTGGATCGTCCGAGACGATCAGGACATGCGGGCGTTCATTCGATTGTCGCGCCGCCAACCGTGGTCGTGGTGAGTCTGGTGTGAGCATGGTTTCTCCGGTGGTGCGCGGAAACGCGCCCTGGCGATGCCAGCGTCCATTGTAGAATGCCCCGGCTGACGCGAGCCGTGGTGGTTTGTCATTCCGAGCTTGCGAGGAATTTTGAGTTTCCACTCAGGCAAATCCAAGATTCCTCGCAAGCTCGGAATGACAATTCGGCGAGGATGCTTCAGTCTCGCTACCAGCCACTCATCAGGAATCGAACCACCATTGCTTCTCGATCAATGCGATGCCCGCCTGACTGGACTTCTGCACCACTATATCGGTCTGCTCCAACTGCCAGTTGACCGCCTGCGTGTCACGACCAGCCGGGCCACGTTTCGGATCTGGATTGGACGATCCATTCCCTCGGCCTACGGCGGGGCCTACTGCTACCTCGGTCGATCGGATGTCCATGCCATCCTGATCAACGTCGAACGGATCGACCTCGATCAACCCCGCGCGGTGGAAATCGTCGTTGCCGAAGAACTTATCCACATGCGGGACCGCCTCGATGGCGATACCCGGCGCCATGCCCACCACGGACATGACCGGATCGCGCATCGCGTCGCGGTTCTGACCGGCGCCTCCCTCGAAGAGATACGGTCGACACTGAAACCCGTCGCCAGGCGGCCGGTAAAGTACCTGTATCGATGCCCTGGTTGCGGGATGACCGTGGGCCGTAGTCGCCAGGGCGTGTGGTCATGCGCTCGCTGCTCGCCCCGTTTCGACCGTCGATTCCAGATGCGGATCGTAAAAGAATACCCAACGTCCGATAATGGGACTTAACAGCCGCACGCCCGCCACCGTCGATCCGGCTACAATGGCCATGTTTCTCGGACTCGATTGGAAATCGAACGCATA
Organism: Chloroflexia bacterium; assembly: GCA_013696265.1. Lineage (GTDB taxonomy): Bacteria > Chloroflexota > Chloroflexia > Thermomicrobiales > UBA6265 > JACCYX01. The sequence continues at coordinate 2,249 of JACCYX010000142.1, read as the reverse complement.
CACGAAGGTTTGGTCAAACACCGTGCTCTTCCTGAAACTCGTCTGGCGTGGAATTCGAGACCTTTTCGAACAATTCGTGCTGTTCTGTCTCTTTTCGATGATCTGGTGGCTCTGCGCGATCCTGATCGTGCCCGGTCCGCCCGCTACCGTAGCGTTGGCCGCGATGGCCGACCCCCGGCGGATGGGGTCGGCGCCGGAACTCGCGGATGCCATCGAAGTCTTCAAGGCGTCCTGGCGGCGATCCTGGGGGATCGCGATCTTCACCATCCCGTTCCTGGCCATGCTCATCTGGAACCTGACCTTCTTCGCCGGTTCTACTCACGCCTTGGCGCCGATGATCCCGCTCTGGATCATCATGATCATCCTGCTCTTCGTGGTCACGCTCTACGCCTTTTCGGTGGCGGGCACCATGGAATCGGGCGTGCGTAACGCGTTCCGTGGTGCGATGTTCGTGCTGGTCAGCCGGCCTTTCATGGGGATCGGTCTGAGCCTGCTCATGGTGGTGTTGCTCTTCTTCATGACCGTGACCGTCCTGCCGATGTTGCTGCTTGGTCCCGCTCTGGTCTTTTCGATTGTCAACCGCTTCACGCTCACGATCCTGGGTGAGGAGATCATCGATCCCTCGGCGCCAACCAACGAGCGCGCCGACGAGCGGGCGCGGGGAGTCAATCCAGATCCCACGTTCTTTTCGCGGTTCCGGGGAGGTTCCAAACGAAGGAACCAGGAATGACCGAGCGGGACGCGAACGCGGGTGATGGATCGCTGCCCAGGGCCGTCGATCGAACGAAGAACGCCTCCATCGCCGCCGGGGAAGTCAAGACCTCACGCTTCCCCCGCACGTCGAGGCGTATGCGGCGCGTCGACGGGGTGTTGCGCCGTCGCCAGCCGTCGCTCGCGATCGTGCTGGAAGACGTGCACGATCCGCACAACGCCAGCGCCGTCCTGCGGTCCTGCGATGCCGTGGGCGTGCTCGATGTGCATCTTGTCTACGTTCACGACGAGCCCCCGCGCGGCGCGTTGAACCGCACCACATCAGGCTCGGCGGCGAAATGGGTCCGAACCCACGTTCACGAGTCGATCGAAGCGTGTTACGGACAACTCCGGGCTCGAGGATTCCGAATCCATGCGGCGGCCCTTCGTGAGGACTCGACCGATCTCTACGACCTCGACCTGACCGTATCGACGGCGCTGGTGTTCGGAAACGAACAGCGCGGCGTGACCGACGCGGCGGCAGATCTCGCCGATGGCACGTTCTCGATTCCAATGCAGGGGATGGTCGAGAGTCTCAACATCTCGGTGGCCTGCGCGGTGTCGCTCTACGAGGCGATGCGCCAGCGCCGGGCGGCCGGCCTGTACGACGCACCGCAACTCGACGACGGCGAGATGGCCACACTACGTGCCGACTGGATTGGCCGGTAGCGGCTCGCCGTCCGTTTCCACCCGGACAAGCTGGGCCACGGAATACGGCAGCAGTTGCTCGTTGTCGTCGATCTGGACGCGAACCGGTCCCTCGAACGGCATGCACTCGATCACCCGGATGTGCGAGCCCGGCTTGATGCCGAGTCCGAAGAGATACCGCAGCCGCTCCGGGTCGCGATCGCTGACGCGGCTCACGCGCCCCGCTTCGCCGACCGCCAGCGAGTCGAGCGCGTTGTCGTCGATCCGGGGAAGTTCGCCATCGCGTCCCGGAATCGGGTCGCCATGCGGGTCGAACCGCGGAAAGCCGAGGACTTGCTCCATCCGGGCTTCCAGCTCCTCCGAAACGTGATGTTCGAGGCGTTCCGCCTCGGCGTGTACCTGGTCGAGATTGAAGCCGAGCGCCTCGCTGAGATAGAGCTCCAGCAGGCGGTGGTGGCGGATGACTTCCAGGGCGACACTCTTCCCCGCCGCGGTCAAGGCGATGCCGTGATACCGGTTGTGGACCACCAGTTTCAGTTCGTCGAGCCGCTTGACCATGTTCGTGACGGAGGGTCCGCTAAGACCGAGTTCTTCCGCAAGGCGCAACGTGGTGACGGCGCCGCCATCCTGTTCCAGCCGATACGCCGCCTTGAGGTAATCCTCCATCGCCGAGGTGACGCGAGTTACCGCGCCCGGTCGGTCGGCGGGCCGCTGATTGTCGGAATCTGGAGCACTATCGTTCATCGTTGCTTCTCCCGGTCGGCGTAGACACGATGATGCCGGGCTACCGTCAGGCGCGTCTTTTACTGAAGCTCCATCATAGCCGAACGGGGCTACGTGCCTTGTGGTGC
>JACCYX010000118.1 GCA_013696265.1 Chloroflexia bacterium | reverse complement strand
TACGACGTCAACACCAACACCAACTACAACCCGGATGTCGAGCGGATCGCCCCGAAATCGGGACCGGGCGAAATCGCCCGCTATCTCCAGCGCATCGAAGCGGACATCTACGCGTTGGCCCGATAATCACTCGGCCTGTTCGAACACGAGGTCGCCCTCGTAGAGACGGCGGATGATCGACTCCGCCGTAGGTTCCTCAATTCGGATGTCGGTCACGGCGAGCGCGGTGGCCAGGTCCCGGATCAGTTCGCCGGCGGTCGTTTCCCGGCTGTCGAACGTGACCGCCACCATGGTCGGTTCCGGCTGCGTGGCGACGGCGCCAGGCCGATTGCCAAGCGCGCGGGATGCCGCCTCCAGCGCCGACTCGTCGGGCTCCGTCAGGGTCAGGTGCACCGCCCGTTCCCAGCCGAACCTGGTTGTCACCTCGCTCAGCGCCCCGTCGTAGACGATCCGCCCGTTGTCGATCATCACCATCCGGTCGCACAGTTCCTCGATGTCGCCGAGGTCGTGCGAGGTCAGCATCACGGTCAGGCCGCGCTCACGGTGCATGTAGCGGATGAACTCGCGGAAGCGGGCCTTGACCGAGACGTCGAGCCCGATCGTCGGTTCGTCGAGGTAGAGGATCGGGGGCCGGTGCAGGAGCGAGGCCGCCAGGTCGCAGCGCATCCGCTGGCCGAGCGAGAGCTGGCGGGCCGGTACCCGCAGCAGCGGTTCCAGGTCGAGGACATCGATCAGTTCCCCGAACGAGGCGCGGTAGGTTTCATCCGGAAGTTCGTAGATGTCTCCCAGCAAGCGGAACGACTCGCCGACCGGGATGTCCCACCACAACTGCGTGCGTTGCCCGAAGACGACCCCGATCCGCCGCGCGTTCTCGACCCGGTTCTCGAACGGCGTCAGGCCGTTAACCGTGACCCGTCCCGAGGTGGGCACCAGGATTCCGGTTAACAGCTTGACCGTGGTCGATTTGCCGGCGCCGTTCGGGCCGACGTAGGCCACGCTCTCGCCGGGCAGGATCGAGAGGTTCACCCCTTCCACCGCCACGACATCCGCGTAGGCGGGCCGGAAGAGGTGGCGCACGGCGCCCTTTAGACCCGGTTCCTTGACCGGGCGCCGGAAGTGCTTGGTCAGGCCCTTGGCCTCGATGATCGGGGCTGCGTTCGTATCCATCGTGGTCAATGTCCCACTCCCTGATAGCGATTGAGCGCCTTGCGCCAGAGCCACGACGTCAACAGCACCGCCAGCAGCGTGACCAGCGGCGAGGCGAACCCCAGCCAGCGCCAGGGCGTCTCCTTGTCGAGCAGCACCAGCGCCGGAAAGTAGCTGATGAAGGCGTAGGGCGCGACGACCGTGACCAGCACCTTGATTACGTTGCTGTAGATGTCGAGCGGAAACTTGGCGAAGTCGATCAGCATCGCGTAGGCGGTCGGGATCGCGCTCTGGGCGGATGGTTCCCAGAAGCCAATCATGTTGACCAGGAAGCCGATCGCGATGAGCAGTCCCAGGCTCGACAGGACGGAGACCAGAAGGAAGATGGCTTTCCAGAGGGTCCAGTCCATTCCCGAACGGGTCGTGCCCAGGATCAGGAGCGTCAGGCCGAGTGACAACTGGCCCACGCCATGGATGCTCGCGAGGCGCGTCGCTACCTGCATGGCTGGCGACACAGGGCGGACGAGCAGGCGATCGAATTCTCCGGAGTTGACCAAAGAGCGGAGCAACCAGGGACCGTCGGCGAAGAGTTCCCGCAGCCCGGCCGGAATGAGCGTTAGCCCGTAGAGCACGGCGACCTCCCAGGCCGACCAGCCGCCGAGTTCGTCTATCTGCCCGAAGAGCGCGACGATGAAGACGAGGCCCGCACCGTGCATCAGCGAGGCGCCGAGGATGCCGATCCAGAAATCGGCCCGGTACTCGACCACCGTCCGCAACTGGATCAGTTGCAGTTTTGCATACAGCCGCGCGTTCCCGCGAAGCCGGCTCAGGTTCATGGACCAGGTCATCCCAGGCATACTCCCAAACTGTCATTCCGACGAAGGAGGCAGCGACGCGCAGCGAAGCGATACCGCTTCGCTGCCTCCTTCGTCGGAATGACAGTTTGGGGGCGGAGAAAATCAGTGGAGTCATCCGCATCTCTCACCCTCCCTGGATTTCGACGGCGTTGAACGCCTTCCGCCATGCCCAATCGGAGAAAAACCAGAGCACCGCCAGCCAGCCGAATTGCAAGGCCAGCAGCCCGGCCAGGTCCCATCCCTGCGCCTTGCCGAGGTAGATCTGGAGTGGGGTCGAGACGATCCCGCGCAAGGGCAGCACCTCGGCCACCACCCGCAGGGCGCCGGGCATCATCGCCAGCGGGATCAGCGTGCCGGAGAGGACACTGATCACCGCTTGCTGGGCCCACATCAGGCCCACCGAGTTGAGGGTCCAGAAGCAGAGCAGCGAGATCAGGAAGATGCAGAGCGCCTTGATCACGAACCCGGCCAGCAGGGCAACGGCGAAGAGGGCGGCCGCTACCGGCGAGTCGGGCGGCTGCACGTCGAAGAGGAGGGTGCCGAGCACCAGGATCAGGACCAGCGAGATGAGCCCTTCGACCACCGACATACCGGCGGCGGCCGCGAGTTGGGTCGAGCGGTAGTTGAGCGGGCGTGTCAGCTCACGCGTGATCTCGCCGGTGCGGATGGTCCCCATCATCTGGCTGGCGACGCGCCAGCCAACCAGCGCGTTGATGCCGTAAGCGAGCAGGATGTAGGTCCGCATCTCATCCCACGAGTACCCCGCGATCGCGCCGGTTTCCGAAAAGGCGGCGTCCCACAGGGCGTAGAGGATGAAGACCCAGATGAACGTGATGAGGATATTGAAGAGCGTCGTCACGCGGTAGGCGAGCGCCTGCTGTATCCAGATGGAGGCGATCGCCAGGTACTTGGGCCGTCGCTTGCCGCTCGTGATCGGGGATGTCGCGACGATGCCAGTACCCTCTTCCGTTCAGGTTATGAACCCTGTGCAAGTCGCCGAGTATACACGCGGCGGACCGTGAGTGGGTACCGGGGTGGGCCACAGGATTTTGCACGGCGTCCTTGTGCCAACCAACGTCCGCGCATCCCAACCCATGTAATTTCCTGTGGCGCACCCGGCTATCGGCCCTGGCCACATTGCCGTGGGCTGGCGACAATGCCACGGTGAATGGCCGCTGGACCACGACAAGGAATGAGACCCTCTTGAATATCCCCGCCACCGAAACCGACCTCTGTTTCCTTCCCGCCGTTACCCAGCGCGAGCTGTTGCGGCAAAAGCAGATCTCGGCCCGCGAGTTGCTCGCCGCCTGCCTCGCCCGGATCGAGGCGGTCAATCCGGACCTCAACGCGATCGTGACGATGGACGCCGACGACGCCATGTGCCAGGCGGGAGAGGCGGATGACCAACTTGCGCGTGGCGAACCGGTCGGACCACTCCACGGCCTGGTGATTGCCCACAAGGACCTGCTGGCGACGAAAGGGATGCGCACCACCCAGGGGAGCCTGCTGCACAAGGACGACGTGCCGACCGAGGACGCCGCGATCGCGGTCCGCATGCGGGAAGCGGGCGCGGTCCGGCTCGGCAAGACCAATGTGCCCGAGATGGGCGCGGGCTCGCACACCTTCAACCCCGTCTTCGGCCCGACCCGCAATCCTTATAACCGGGGCCGGACCGTGGGTGGCTCGTCCGGCGGCGCGGGGGCGGCCCTGGCCAGCGGGATGGTCAGCCTCGCCGACGGCAGCGACCTGGGCGGGTCGCTGCGCAACCCGGCCTCCTTCACCAACGTCGTCGGCTTGCGCTCTGCCGTCGGCCGGATCACGCGGGCGCCGGTGACGACGGGCTGGACCTCGATGTCGGTGCTGGGCGCGATGGGCCGGACGGTGGCCGATACGGCGTTGCTCCAGTCGGTGCTCGCCGGCTTCGATCCAGACGACCCGAACAGCCTGCCCGGCGACGGCTCCGAATTCGCCGCGATCGCTGGTGAGCAGCCAGCCCCAAATCTCAAGGGTGTGCGTGTCGGTTGGTCCCGGAACCTCGATTCGCTGCCGGTGGAGACTGCTGTCACGGAAGTGCTGGAACGTGCCGGCCGATCGGCACTGGAGTCGCTGGGCGCGGACATCCGCGACCTGGAACCGAACCTCGATCTCGCCGAGGAGTGTTTCCGGCCGTTGCGCGCCTGGGAAATGGCGCAGAAGAACGGCGACCTCTACCGGCAGGATCCGGACCAGCTCAGCGCCAATGTTCGGGTCAACACGGAGTGGGGGCTCGACCTGACCGCCACCGATGTTCACGCCGCGTTCACCGCGCGCACGACGCTCTACCGGCAGTTCCTCGGTCTCTTCGACGACATCGACATCCTGGCCTTGCCAACGGTGCAACTGCCGCCGTTCCCGGTCGAGTGGCACTATCCCCATGTGGTCGCCGGGGAGGAGCAAGCCGACTATCTCGGCTGGATGCGCTCCTGCTGGTACATCTCGGCCACCGGCTTCCCGTGCATCTCGATGCCGTGCGGCTTCACGCCGGAGGGGCTCCCGCTCGGGATCCAGTTCGTCGGCCGGCCGCTGGACGAAGCGGGTCTGCTGCGATTCGCGCTCGCCTTCGAACACGCCAACCCGGCCTGGCAACGCCACCCGGACGTCAAGGTGCCGCTTTCGTAGGAGATGGCAAACATCTGTTCGGCCATTCAAGGATCGTCATGTTGAGCACCAGCGAAACATCCCCGTGCGAAGCACTCGCCGACGAAGTCGGCGCTTGGGATCGCGGAAGACCAGTCCGCCTTCGGCGGATGCGCTTCGCGCGGGGACCCTTCGCTGGCGCTCAGGGTGACGGTGGTTTGGTAGCAAGATTTGAGACCGTCTTGTCCGCGAATCCTTTGGTCGAACCAGATCGGCTACAGGAAATAGTCGAACTTGTCCCAGAACCAGTGCTCCAACCGGTCGGTCAGGCCGTTGGGAACCTCGGCGGGCCGCGAAACGGCGATGTCCGGCTCGACGAACTCGGTGACTCCTCGATTCGCGATCGCGGCATCCTCGAACAGTAATGCGACCTCCAGGTTGCGGTAGAGCGCCCAGGCATCGTAGTTGATCGTACCGACGATCATCGCGTCGTCGGCGATCGTGACCTTGGCCTGCATCGTCACCGGGTATTCCCAGATCTCGACCCCGGCGTCGAGTAGCCGCCCATACTGATGCTTGAGCGCGGCGTCGGCCGGCGCGTTGTTCGACCGTTCCGATACGAGTAGTCGCACGTCCACGCCCCGCCCGGCGGCGTCCACGATCCGGTCGAGCATGCCGGGGTCCGTGAAGTAGGGATTCATGATGTCGAGCCGCGTCGTCGCGTTCTCGATGATCGCTCGGGATGCCTGCGTGCCAGGGAGGAACCCGCCGGGGATATTCTGGAGCAGGGTCGTCCGGATCGTGCCTGGATCCAGTGGCGCCGGGAAATAGACCGACAGCGATCTGGGTTCGCTGGCGACCGGACCGCCCAGCGCGTGGAAGCTGGTCAGGAACGCGGCCTGCATCTGGCGCACCACACTGCCTTCGACCGCACGAAGACATCATGGAACGTGCCGCCGTTGAAGTGATCCTGGAATCCGGCGCCGCCGACCCAGCCAATCCGCCCATCGACCACCATCGCCTTGCGGTGATCGGACTGGCCAACTTCGTCCTGCCGCCAGTCGATAGTGTGTTCGTCGAGCAGGCCGTCGCGGTCGAGGGGAAAGACGTTGTTGACGACGATTTCGACCCCGGCGGCGGTCAGCTCGTCGAAGTAGGGACTCGATCCGGCATCGACCTTCGCTCCGTAGAAGTCGACGATCAGCCGGACCTCGACCCCCGGACCGGGCCTTTCGCGCCAGCGCCTCGGTGAACCGGCCGGCGATCTCGCCGGGGGTCATACCGAACATCTGGAGGTGGATCGACCCTTCGGCGGCCTCGATGTCGGCCAGCATCGCCGGAAAGAATTCGGGGCCGTCGAGATGGAGCCGGACATCGGAGGCGGTCGATGGCGCGTACGGAATCGCGACATCGTCACGCCGGGGATTATCGCGCCGGGCGAATTCCTCGGTGATGGCCTGGACCCCGTTGGACGTCACGGCATCCGCCGGTGGCGGCCACGACGGGTTCTCGACGATCCGCGGCGCCACCCACCAGACGATCAGGTACGCCACCAGCAGGACGATGCCCGATGCGATGGCGACACGCCGCACCCGCCGCCGCCATCGCTTTGGAGGAGCCGGTCTCGGTGGTTCAATCGCCACATCCAATGGGGAGCGTGCCGGCTGCTCTGGACCGCCGGTGATCGCGTTCATTATCGCTCCATGAAATCGGGCGACCCATCACCTGGGTCGCCCGAATCCGTAACGAGATCGATACCGCGGCGAAGGGCCGGCGCTAGCTGGTGACGATCCGGGTCGGTTCGATGTAGAACGTGACCCGCGTTTCGTCTGGCGTGTGGTTCGGATAGACATCGGCGTTGAGGTAGTCCTTGGCCAGCTTGTCGATGACCTCGACGCCGGTATCCTCACTGTGGCGCGCCACGTTGCCGCGAACTTCGATCCAGCGGAAGGGATCGTCGGAATCGATGACGAGCACGGTTGCTTGCGGCCGCTCGACGAGGTTCTTGTATTTCTGCCGACCGGCGGCCGTGTTCACGCGAATCAGGCCGTCTTCGACATCGCCCCAGACGGGCGTCACCTGCGGCTGGCCGTCCGGCTGGACGGTGGCGAGGCCGAGCAGGAGCGGCCGGTTGAAGAGGTCGATATGGCTATCCGGAATCTGGGTCACAACATTTCTCCAGGGTGATACAACGTGGCTTGCCCGATCGGCAGGCGCCAGGCGGGTACGCATCGACGGGTCCGCGAACCTTACCTTCCGTAAGCATATTAATGCATCAACGGACGGATTGCGGCACGTTTCAACTGGTCATCAGGCCAGGGGCTGGGTGGGGATGGGCTATAGTTCCCGTCAATCAGCAAGCTTGAACGCGCGCAGCGGAAGGTGAAATCACATGATCCAGGGATTTGGTTTGTCAGGCATGGCATCGGTCCTGGTGCTCGGTTTCCTGCTGCAAACCGGGACCCCGCCACGAACCAACGATCCCCACGCCGACCCGGAGGAAGGGATTGCCAGCGTGGGCTGCGATGGCCTGGTCACCTACGTCGAGACGTTGTTCACGACTCTGGACGAGCATTCGACGTTCACCGATTTCTGGGTTGCCCCCGACTATGACGGCATCCAGCAAATGGACCGGGACGAGGTCCAGGCCATCGTCGATGACGGCACGGCGTTGCTCGCGGACCTGGACGCGATGGAGGTGCCCGAGTCTTACGGACCCGGTCACGAAGGACTCCACCTGATTCTGGACTCGGATCTCGACTTCGTGACCTTCCTCGGGCTCGACTCGTCGATCGTGCCCGCGCTCGACCAGTGGGAAGGTGGGATGGCGCGCATTCTCCAGGGCGAACTCATGACCGCGAAGGCGTGCCCGGAGGAGTTGGCGGCCGTGGGCGCCTACGTCTTCTACGATCCCGCCAGCCTGGAAACCATCTTCGAGTAATTTGACCTCTTCACCAACGATGATGACGCACTCGAAACCGGTTGGGTAGGGGATATCCAGCGGGGCCGATCTCGTGTGCTCCCGTGGTTTCGCGTCCCCGTTACGGCGGGAGCATCCCACGCTTCGCTCTGGACAGGCTCCAGGTGCTCCCCTACCTGGTGTCACCCTGGTGAACAGTCCGGACTATTAGATCTCGTCCGACAACGAGCGACTGCCCTCCGGTCGAGGGCATGCACGACCGAGGACAGTCGCTTTCGAGCGTGCCGCCCGTGGGCTAAACGGCGGCAACAGGTCAAGCATGCGGGACCGCCGCGCGCCGCGCATCGGGGCAACCACGCATTCGCCGCGACACAGTTGCCGGAGGCCATGCGTACTCCCACGCAGGCCGTGGCCCGGCGACCTTCAGACCAGGCCGTTCCGGACGGCCCAGGTCGCGGCGCTGGTTCGCGATTCCAGGTTCAGCTTGGCGAGAATGTGCTGAACGTGCGCTTCGACCGTCCGTTCGCTGATCGAAAGCAGGTCGCCGATCGCCCGGTTGGCGTGACCGTCCACCAGCAGCCGCAGGACATCGATCTCGCGAGGCGATAACCCGTGCGTGGGGGTCGCCTGTCCGACGCCCACAGGTTCGCCGGGATCGGCGGCAAGCGTGCCGATGAGGGCGACGACCTCGTCCCAGGACATCTGTTGGCCCGCCTGCCATGAGCCAGCGAACTGTGGCCCGGATACCTGTGCCGTAGCGGAAGTCAGCGCACGATCGTAGGCCGGTTGGCAATCTGGGTGGCCTGGGTAGCCCTGCGCCATGGACAACAGGCGAACGGCCTGCCCCACGCATTTCGTATCCAGCGCGACGAGCGCCAGTTCCACAAGCGACGCATGGATTCCGCCGAGATCTCGCTGTCCCTGGAAACCAAGCAAGCCTTCGCCGAGGAGGATGGAGGCCTGTTTGGGATTGCCACGTTTGCGCATGACGCGGCCGAGATTGAACGCCGATGTCGCAATGCCTGCCGGGTTGCCGCACTTCCGATAAAACGCATAGGCACGGTCGAACCCTTCGGCCGCTGACCGAAGGTCTCCTTCTCGATCGGCGATACCGCTCATGCGTACGAGAGTCATCGCGGAATGATTCTCAGGATTCCTGATGGCCGGGGCGACCGCCAGCGCTTCACCGTACAGGCGTCGGGCCTCAGCGACCTGGCCCCGGCCCTCAGCCAGCCAGCCGAGGAGATGAAGTGCCCAGAACTGTCCGTAGGCGTGATCCTCCGTCCGGGACCGCCCCAGAAGTTCCTCACCAAGCGCCTCCCCTTGGCCCAGGTCATCCTGGAATCGTGCGAGATGTCCGGCGCCCGCCATTGCGTCAGCCAGCACCGTGACAGGTAATCCGTTCCGGAAGGCAAGCGTCCGATCCAGCCACGATCGGCCTTCGGCAACTCGCTCGGACCACGGGCGGCCACCGTTTACGTGCCCATACCACCAGATCCGCCAAAGCGCCCCCGCCAGGCGAATGCCTGTTTCTGCCTCACCCGCTTCCAGCGTCCATGCGAGTGCCGCGCGGCAGTTGTCCAGGTCGGCTTCGACCCGGTCGTGCGCAACCCGCAATCCTGGTCCGTCAAAATTCGGAACTTCGGATTCTGCCATCCGCATGAACCAGTCAGCGTGGGTTTGGCAAACCGTCGCGTAATTGCCAACCTCCCGAAGCTGACTCAGGGCGAACTCCCGGATTGTTTCGAGCATCAGGAACCGCAACTTGCCGAACCCGGATTGGGTGCGGATGACCAGGCTATTGGCAACGAGTGCTTCCACAATGTCCAGTGCGTCGGCGCCGTCCCGCGCGATCGCTCCGGCAGCGTCGAGGGTGAAGCCGCCGACGCAGATCGAGAGGCGGCGAAAGGCAACCTGCTCATCCTCCGTCAGGAGACCGTAGCTCCAGTCGATCGTGTCGCGCATCGTCCTCTGCCGTTCCGGCGCATCGCGGGGACCGCCGCTCAGGAGCGGCAAACGGCGATCCAGGCGATCCAGCAGGGCGTCGAGCGGCAAGGTGGCCACGCGCGCGGCCGCCAGCTCGATCGCGAGCGGCAGCCGGTCCAGCCGGTCGCAAATGGCCGCGACGGTGGGACGATCGCCGGTCGCGAGATCGAACCGCTCGTCCCTGGCTCTCACGTGCTGGGTGAACAACTGGACGGCGTCGTCCGCCTCAAGGGAGGCGAGCGGGTAGACGTGTTCGCCGGAGAGACCGAGACGTGTCCGGCTGGTGCACAGGATCTTGAGAGCCGGATGCTGGGTGAGCAACTCCGCGACAACGGGTCCGGCCGGCAAGAG
>JACCYX010000110.1 GCA_013696265.1 Chloroflexia bacterium | reverse complement strand
CACGATAGCGCCTCCTGGAGCGCCTTTCACTACCCATCTTTGGAGGGCAGGTGGTTGAGTAGATCCAGGGTCAGGAACGCCTGATGGATGTCCACCCGCCGTTCAGAGCGGATCGTCAACCGTTGGTACCGGCTGAGCCAGGCCAGCGTCCGCTCGATCACCCACGGCCGCCGCCCCAGGCGCCCGCTGAACTCGATCCCCTTGCGGGCGATCCGGGCCTTGATCCGGCGCGGCCCCGACGAGCGCCGCCATCCGGGCGCCGAGATCTTCGCCGAGCGTGAACCAGGGCGGGTCGGTCGCGAGCCAGCCAACGATACCCTGCACCTTCCACGATTCGAGCGCTGCCAGCACGGCGCGTTCGGCGTCGCGCGAGAGCGGGCCGAGCGAGTTGCCGTCGAGGTAGCCGGTGCCTTCCGGGATATGGAAATGGATATGAAAATTCCGTAAGAAATCGACGACATCGAGGTCGAGGGCGTATTGCTCGCTCAACGGGTCAGCGGCGTTCGTCACGGGCGGGCCTCCAGAGCATGATGCGGTCATGGGCGATCGACCCGCACGGTGGCGGGACGCCGGTTCTCCTCCCGCTTCAGGGCGTGCCGGATACCCTGGCCGGCCAGCGGTTCGTCGGCGAACCGGCCAATGACGTGCAAGTGTGCGTGAGGGATCGATTGGCCCGCCGCGGCATGCACGTTCCAACCGATGGAGTAGCCATCTGGACCGTCGCGGTCGAGGATCTCTTTGGCTTCCGCCAGCAGTTGGTAGGTGGATATCCATTCGTCTGGCGCGAGGTCGAAGGGCGAGGCGACGTGGCGAAGGGGAATGATCATCACCGAACTCCGGAGCACCAGATCGTCATTCTTCACCAGGTAGCAGCGGTCGTCGTGCGCCAGCACATTCCCTTCGAGGAGGTTATGCGAGAGGCAAAACGGGCAATCGTTCATGCGGGAAGGCATCCTTTTGTGTGCTGGCCGGTGCGCCATGAGTATCTCATTCGAGCGGCAAGTTGGACGAGTCGCGGCATGTAGGGGCAAGGCAAAAATTGGCGGGGTGTCGCTATGCTCGGTTCGCGGTCGCTTCGGGAGGCGGGCGATGCGAGGCACTGTCTTCCAGGCGAGAGGAAGCCGCCTTGGTCACCGTGTCCGACGTTGTCTGACAATATGGTATCTTCCGCTCATGATCACACGTCCGCCCCGCATCGACCAACTGGAGTGGGACGAGTGGAATCTCGATCATATCCAGAAGCATGGTGTGACCGTCACCGAGGTCGCGGAAGTGCCAATCTCTGATGCCATGTATCAGACCACATACAAAAATCGGATCATGGTAACGGGACCAACGAGCTCGGGACGGATGTTGACCATCGTCGTTGGAGAATCCCCATACCAACGTTATCGCTGGTATGTGTTCAGCGCCCGGCCCGCATCCCGAACCGAGCGACGTGACTACGCGGACCGGGAAGCAGGAGGCCAACCACAACCATGAGTGTGTTCCGGACCAAAAACTATACGGAAGAAGAACTTGGCTACCCCACTGAGGCGTATGGCCGGATTCCCTCTTTTGCCAACCGCGAAGAGGAGGCCGCGTTCTGGGATACCCACGACTTGACCGAGTTCGACGGGGTCGAACTTCACCCGGTCGAGGTCACCATCGGGGGTGAACTGGCGGAGCGGCTGACTCTCCGGCTGGACGCGGAAGACCGCGCCGAACTGGCTCGTCGCGCCCGGGCCAAAGGGGTTGGCCCGTCGACGCTGGTCCGAATGTGGATCAAGGAGCGGCTGGACCAGGAAGCGACGGCCAAACCCTGAGCATGTGTGGTCGATCAGTTCGAACCAGCGGGGCAACGAAGATCGATACCCACCGCCCATGGGGCTCGATTGGAAAACGCGATCTCATCCCAAGCGACCCGTTTCGTTTCATCCGGTAAGAAGATGTCATACGCGAAGTGTCGCCTGTAGAAACGGAATACGATCGCCTTCGACTCAGGATATGAGCGTGATCTGTAATACAATGTGCTACGTATGATCGATTTGCGCCATCTGGTCTGGGATGAGTGGAACGTGCCTCACATCGCACGCCATAGCGTGACCCCGGAAGAAGTGGAAGCGGCATGTCATGCGGATCCGGTCCTGTACCGACGAAGTTACAAAGATCGATTGATGCTTCTTGGTGAGACGTCCACCGGTCGCGTTCTTGCAATTGTGATCGGACCTGTACCCGATGCACCGGCTGGCACCTGGTATGCCTTTACCGCTCGGCCAGCCCATCGTAGTGAGCGTCGTGATTACACCCACCTGAAAGGAGGCGGGGCGCTATGACGAACCCGAAGCCAACCGTTGATCTTGGGTATCCCACCCCCGCGCACGGGCGGATTCCGGCCTTCCAGAACATCGAGGAAGAAGCGGCCTTCTGGGACACCCATAGCTTCACCGATTTTGGTGACGAGCTCATTCCGGTCAAGGTCAGGGTGAGCAAGCACTTATCGGTGCCGCTGTCGGTGCGGCTCGACCCGCGTGACCGGGTTGAGCTCGTGCGCCGGGCCCAGGCCAAGGGTGTCGGACCGTCGACGCTGGTTCGGATGTGGGTCAAGGAGCGGCTGGAACAGGAAGCGGCCGCCAAACCCTGAAAGAGCCCACTGGTCAAGTCGAGCCGGCGGGAGCGAGTTCGACTCCCTTGATGCCGCCCTCGAATCCCCGGACGCCACCGTTTGCCCCTGTCGGGGTGTTCCCATCGCATGGCAGAGCTACGGAGGGGCGGATGTAGCTGGCCAAAGCCGAATGGGCTGCCCACGCGCGATTGACACGGCAAGGATCGACGACGACATGGCAGAGGCAATCGTGTTGCGCGTGCATGGTGGGCCGGAAACCCTCACCCCCGAGCGGGTCGAGGTCGGTGAGCCAGGCCCCGGCGAACTCCGGATCCGGCAAACCGCCATTGGGGTCAACTATCACGATGTCTACGTCCGCACCGGGCACTACCAGACGCTGGCGCTTCCCGGCATTCCGGGCATCGAAGCGGTTGGCGTTGTGACCGCCACCGGGCCGGAAACAGAGGGGTTTGCGGTTGGGGACCGGATCGGGTACATCACCGGCCGGTACGGCGCCTATGCCGCGGCGCGCGTCCTCCCCGCCCGGCTGGCGATTCCCCTGCCAGAGGCAATCGATGACCGCCTGGCGGCGACCGTGCTGCTCAAGGGACTGACGGCGGCGATGCTCGTGCGGCGGGTGCACCGGATCGAGCGGGGTATGACCGTGCTCGTCCACGCGGCGGCCGGCGGCGTGGGACGTCTGCTCTGCCAGTGGGCCGCCGCCCTCGGGGCAATGGTGATCGGCACGGCGGGCACCGAATCGAAGCGCGACCAGGCGCTGGCGGCAGGCTGCGCGCACGCGATCCTCTATCGCGAGGTCGATTTCGTGGCCGACGTCATGCGCATCACCGCGGGCCGGGGCGTGGACGTGGTCTACGATGGAGTTGGCAAGGACACCTTCGACGGCTCGCTGGAGGC
>JACCYX010000109.1 GCA_013696265.1 Chloroflexia bacterium | reverse complement strand
GCGGCGCGTCCGACCTCATCGTCGTTCTCGACCCGTGTCAGGAGCCGGGCAATCGCCTGGACATCGCCATCGAGCACCCGGGCGGAGAGGCTGGACTGTTTCGGCCCATCGGTCATGATTCAGGCCGTGTCGGTACGGACCGGCGCGTGGTCCCGCACGAAATCGATGGCGGTGTGCAGGGCGGTGCCGGGCCCGAACACCGCCGCGATGCCCATCTCGAGCACGGCCGGAATGTCATCTTCGGGAATCGTGCCGCCGGCCACCACCAGCACGTCGTCCCGGCCGACCTTGCGCAGTTCGTCCATGATCGGCGGAAAGAGTGACATGTGGGCGCCGGAGAGGATGCTCAGACCGACGACATCGACATCCTCCTGGAGGGCGGCGTTGGCGATCATCTGTGGCGTCTGGAAGAGGCCGGTGTAGATCACCTCGAACCCAGCGTCACGGAAGGCGCGGGCCAGCACCTTTGCTCCCCGGTCGTGCCCATCAAGCCCGGGCTAGGCGACCAGGATCCGAATCGGTCGCGCCGTGTCCGCCGTCATCTGCTACCTCGCTTCGTAGGTGTGGAAACCGCGCCGCGTCTTCCGGCCCAGGCGGCCGGCCGCGACCATCCGGCGCAACAACGGGGCCGGTCGGTACTTGTCGTCGCCGAAATCGTGATGCAGCACCTCCATGATGCTGAGGCAGACATCGAGCCCGATCAGGTCGGCCAGCGCCAGCGGCCCGATTGGGTGCGATGCCCCCAGCTTCATCACCTGGTCGATGTCCTCGGCCGTCGCCACCCCTTCATTGAGGCAGGAAACCGCTTCGTTGATCATCGGGATCAGGAGCCGGTTCGCCACGAAGCCGGGGCTGTCGGCAACCTCAACTGGTGTTTTGCCCATCCGTCTGGCGACGGCCGAAACCGCCGCCGCCGTTTCGTCGGAGGTCTGGATGCCGCGCACGACCTCGACCAGCGAGAGAACCGGCACGGGATTGAAGAAGTGCATGCCCGCCACCCGGCCCGGTTCCGGCACGGTCGCGGCAATCGCCGAGATCGAGATCGACGACGTGTTGCTGGCGATAATCGCGTCCATTCCAGTCGCCTCGGCAACGCCGGTGAAGACCTCCGCCTTGGTCACGAACGATTCGGTCACGGCTTCGATCACGAGCTGGCAACCGGCGAGGTGCTCGATCCGGGTCGAGCCCTCAATCCGGGCGAGGATCGCGTCCCGCTCCCGATCGTCGAGCTTTTCACGGGAGACGAGCTTGTCCAGCGAGCCGGTGATTGCCGCCAGGCCCCGATCGAGCCAGTCCTCGGCCTGGTCGATGAGGACCACCTCGAAACCGGCCTGGGCGGCGACCTGGGCGATCCCGCCGCCCATCGTCCCGGCCCCAACGACACCGATCGTCCGTATCCACATCTCGTCCGGTACTGTTGGGGACATGGTCTCCCTGTCTGTGAAACCGCGGGCAACGGGCATCGTGATTCGCCCTCGATCAGGCGCCAAGTATACGAGTCTGAGGGTCCGCTGATGACATCATCCGGGCCCGCGAGGAACGGCCCGGCGCGGTTGTCTTGACGTAACGCGGCCTCGGCTCCAAGATGGGGTTAATGGGTTCCCACCGCAAGCGCACCAGTCTGGACGTGATCCATGTCCGAGCCGCCGCCCTCGACAATGACATCCCACCGAGCCAGCCCCATGCGGAAACTGGAATCGGCCGCGCCGCAAACGCCCCGACCCTTGGATGCGCTCGTCGGTCGTGACGACGACATCCAGCGGGTGCTGGCGCTCCTCGACGAGCCTGGCGTCCGGTTGCTGACGCTGACGGGTCCTGGCGGGGTCGGCAAGACACGCCTGGCCCTGCAGGCGAGGGCGCGACTCGAGTCCGACTTTGCCGACGGGGCGGTCTACGTGCCGCTCGCCGCGATTCGGGATGCCTCCCTCGTTCCCACCGCCGTGGCCCAGGCGTGCGGTATCGCCGTGCCTGGCAACATGGCGGTAGCGGCGGTGCTCGCCCAGGGGTTGAAGGACCGTCATCAACTGCTTGTTCTCGACAATTTCGAACACCTGCTCGAAGTCGATCCAAGCTGGCTGGCGGAAGTGCTCGAAGTATGTCCGTTGCTCACGATGCTGGTGACGAGCCGGACCGCATTGAACATCGCGGGCGAGCAGCGCTACCCCGTCCCGCCACTCCAGATATCCGCCGCCGGGCAGGGAACCGTCGAGCCGGCGGCCACGACCCTGTTCTGTCGACGGGCCCACGCGGTGCGGCCCGATTTCCGGCTGACCGCCGATAACCGGGACGACATCGCCGAGTTGTGCCGCCGGCTCGACGGCTTGCCCCTCGCGATCGAACTCGCGGCGGCACGCGTCAATGTCATGACTCCAGCGGAAATGATAGGCCGGTTGAACGATCGGTTCGCGTTGCTCCGGGGCGGTCAGCGGAACGCGCCCGCGCGTCTCCGTTCGCTCTACGACGCGATCGCCTGGAGCTACGACCTGCTGGCGCCGGACGAACAGGCTGTCTTTCGCGCGCTCTCGGTCTTCGTCGGCGGTTTCACCCTCGCGGCGGCGGAAGCGGTCATTGTCCCGCCGGGCGATTCACCATTGACCGCGATGGACGGCATCGGCTCGCTCGTCGAGAAGAGTCTGGTTCAGCCGGTCGATCAAGCCGGCGGCGAACCGCGATTCATGATGCTCGAAACGATCCGTGAGTATGGGGAGGAGCGCCTCGTTGCCAGCAGCGACGAGGAAGAGGTCCGGAACCGGCATGCGGCGTGGTGCCTCGCCTTGGCGAAAGACTCACGCGCGAGTCCCATTTTCATCCACCATGCGTTGGCAGTCGATCGTCTGGAGTGGGAACACGCGAACATCCAGGCCACGCTGAACTGGCTCGACCAAACGGGCCAGGCTGGGCGACTACTGGGGTTCATGAACGACCTGGAGTTCCTTTGGAATTTCGGCGGTCATGACGCGGAAGGGCTGGCCTGGTTTCGGCGGGCGCTGCAAGAACCATCGGACGGGTCACCCAGCGATCGTCTCGATGCGTTGGCCACTGCGGGAATCCTCGCTCACGCGGTGGGTGACCCGATTGCCGACGCCTTCGTCGATGAGGCCGTGGCGCTGGCCAGGGACATGGGCACGCTCGCCCAACGGGCCAACGCAATCAGCGGCGCGGCGACCAGGGCCGAAGACCTTGGTGACTACGCGAAGGCCGAATCCATGTTCCGGGAATCGCGGGACTACGCCGAGCAGGCCGGCCTGACGGATGTTGTGATCATGATTGACTATCACCTCGGCATCGTCGCCCATGGGCAGGCCGATCTTGACCTGGCCGTTGAACGGCTCGAAGCTGCCCGCCGGTCGGCAACCGCGCTCGACGACCCGTTCATCCCACTGTGGTGTCTCGTCCATCTCGCATTGATTGCCTGTGAACGACATGACCTGGTGACCGCGGCGGACCTCCTGCGTCAGCATCCCGACCTGGACCGGGTCGGCTACCACCAGCATCAACCACTGGTGCGGGCCGCTGCCGCGGTGTTGGCATCCAGCCTGGGCGAGCACGAGATGGCCGCCCGCCTCTTTGGATCGACGGCCCACGACATCGGACTGTTCTATCCCGAACGGGTCAACATCGAACGGAGTAGCGAGCGATCGCGTCACATCCTGGGCGATGAGCGTTTCACACTGAATTGGGAGGCCGGGCGCCGCATGCGGCAACACGAGGTCGAAGCCGAAATGCATCGGCTCTTGTCGCCCGATGCTGATGTGTCGTTGCCGCCGGAACCATCACTGGGCGCCGCGGCCGGGCTCTCTCCACGCGAGCTCGACGTGCTACGACTCCTGGTCGACGGCCTGACCAACCAGGAGATAGCGAGCGCGCTCTTCATCAGTCGCCGCACCGTCGAAAACCATGTCGCCAGCATTCTCGGCAAGCTGGAACTCGGATCGCGCACGGCGGCGGTCGCTTGGGCCATTCGTCACGGTCTCGTATAATTCGTTGCTCACCCCTCCAGCCAACGTGCCCGGCGGCGGCGCCTGGCGTGGACTAGGTATTCTTGCGCATTCGGTTCCACGCTTCCCTGAAAAGAATTGAGTAAGTCACCCGATTCGCCTTCCCCGTTGGCGGCGCATCATGCGAATGGGTCCAAAACGGAGCGGATGAGCTCCGCCAGGTCTTTCTCGCGAAGGAGGTGCGGCGTGCCGTGGAGTGACGCGATCATTTTCGTCACTCCCTATGGTCTCCATCCCAGGTAGTCCCGTTCAACGCATACATCCAAAGGAACGACCCATGAACATCCACAGGTTCTCGCGCCGCATCGTCTGCCCGTTCACATCCCACCTCATGATTGTCCTCACGGCCCTCCTGATGTCGGTTGCCCCGACCGCCGCGGCGCCAGCCAATGCGTCCCTGATGTCAGTTCAGTTTTTCGATGCGGTTCTCGGCGAGATGGATCTCGACGTTGCCGCCGCGATCGTCTCCGCCGATGCCTTGCTCCACACGCCTGATGGTGAATTCCGTGGCTACGAAGGCGCGGGGCTGTTCGCGACATCGCTGCGGGATTCGTTCTCGGAGGTCACGTTCGTGACCCAGGAACCGTCCCTGGCCGGCGACCTGGCGACCGTGCAATGGACGATGACCGGCGTCCACACCGGCGACTACCAGGGACTCGCACCGGCTGGCGCCTCGGTCTCCGTGCATGGCCTGGCGGTGCTTCGGTTCGACGATCTCGTCATCGTCGAGCAGTGGATTACCTACGATCGGCTGGCGCTGGTCGATCAGATCGAGGCGTTTGCGCTCATCGATTCCTGCGACGCCGAGTGCCTCAAACCCACGGGGAATCGTTGAGGTGATTTCGCCAGTCTGAAACCGATGACGAATGCCGCTCCCCGGCCGGAGCGGCATTCGCCGTGTCCCAGACAGCGTTACCCTATCGGCGGTCGCTGTGCGACGATGCAGACCCTGATTCGCGAATGGACTTGGGAGGAAGATAGTCATGGCGGTGGTCACGGTGCAGTTCCGAAGCGAGGCGATGGGGCGCCAGGTTTCCTACAACGTCATCCTGCCCGAGGAAACCGAAGGACCATACCCGGTGCTGGTCCAGTTGCACGGCCTGGGCGACGACCACCAGAGCTGGATCCATCGCTCGAATCTGGCTCGCTACGTCGCCGACCTCGGACTGGCCGTGGTACTGCCGGATGGCGCGAGTTCCGGATATCTCAACTGGAAGGCGGCGGGACGCCTCTACCGGCAACGCTACGAAGGCCTGATCATGACCGACATCACGGCGCATGTGAAGCGCCACTTCAACGTCGCCGATGGTCGCTGGGCCATCGGCGGGCTCTCGATGGGCGGGTACGGCGCCGTGCGGCTCGGGCTCAAGTACCCCGATCGCTTCGCCTCGATCTGGGCCCATTCGGCGGCGTTCCACATCAACGATGTCGTGCCCCTCGACCTTCTCGACGAGGGCGGGCTCCAGGACGCCAACATCTCGGTCCATGCCGACCGGCTCAAGGCGTCGGGGGCGACCCCGCCCGTGATCTCGTTCGACTGCGGCGTCGATGACGAGCTTATCCAGCACAACCGCGATCTCGACCACTACCTGACCCGCATCGATCTCGACCACCACTACGCCGAGCATCCCGGCGCCCACACCTGGGATTACTGGGACGAACATGTTC
>JACCYX010000091.1 GCA_013696265.1 Chloroflexia bacterium | reverse complement strand
GTTCAGCGGCACCTCCAGCGCCTCGCCGATCGTGGTCGGCGCGCTGGGAAGTGTCCAGGGCGTTCTGCGCGCCCAGGGCCGGATCACGCTCTCGCCCGCCCGGGCCCGGGAAGTGCTCCGCTCAACCGGTTCGGCCCAGCAAGCCGCTCCGAACCGCCCGGCCACGCAGCGGATCGGCAACCGTCCCAACCTCCGGCAACTGATCCCGCTCGTTCTGCAGACAAATACCTGGACGGGCGTGCAGTTCCGCGGAAACCTGGCGGCGAATCAAACCCGCCGGTGGTTCACCTTCAATTGGCCGGCCCACTGGCACGTGGTCTGGACCGTGGTGCCAACCTCGCCCCGGCCGGGTGGTCCGCAAATCAAGTGGCGGGTCCAGGTCGAACGCGCGTCAGACGCCCATATCACCTACTGGATCAGCATCACGAACGTCACGCCGGTCGCCGTCGACATCGAGGCGAGATTCGCCGTACTCGGCTGGTGAGTGAGGGAGGTAACGGTCATGAGAGTCGCTGTTCAATTTCGCGGAAACGTCGCGGCCGGTCAGTCCCGGCGGTGGTTCACGCACAGTTGGCCGGAGCAATGGCATGTCATCTGGTACGTTGTGCCGACTTCCCCCCGCGTTGGCGCTCCCCAGGTCGAGTGGGACGTCCAGGTCGAGCGTGCCTCCGCGACCCACATCACCTATTGGATCACGATCCGGAACATTAGCCCGGTGGCCGTCGACTTCGAGGCCCGCTACGCCGTGCTGAATTGAACCAGGAGGATCGACCATGCAACGCATCACCATCGACTTCAACGGGCAGATCGGAGCGCCGGGCGAACAGGTACAGGCGTCCGCGAGTGACACGGCGTCAGCCGCGGACGGCGGCCCAGCCCCCAGCGCATCCCCCCTCTCGACCGAAGGAACGGGCGGCGAAGAGGCATCGGACGCGGGAACACCGCCGGCGTGGCTTTCGGAGGCAATCGCCAGCGCCTCGACGGAAAACGTGAACTCGGATGTGAACGATGCTGGTCCGGCGCCGCCAGAGTAGGAACACGTTGCCGCGGCGGTTGCTCGCCTGAGCAGGCGGCATCCACATCCACGGACAAGCGCAGAGTCCTGCTTGCGGAGAAAGGACGAAGGGAGGACCCGGGTTACACCGGGTCCTCCCTTCGTTCCTGTATCCTGAATGACACGACTCGCCAGGCTGAACCTCGTGGTGAAAGAAAGGGAAATCGTGACGCTCGACGCCCCCATTCGCGAAGAGGTGCAAGCGATTCTTGAAGCTCATGGACTTCCGTGCGCCGATCTTTCGATTTCCGATGGTTTCGCCAATCTTGTTGTCATGACCACGGATCACGTGATTCGTCTGAACGAGGGCCGGTTCCCGGACGCATTCGCGCACGAAACGACGGTTCTCAACCACCTGCCGCGGGAGATTCCTCATCCCGTCGCGGTCGCCTGTGGCAAGCGCAAGTCCGTCGGTGAGTTCCTCATCGTGGAACGATTGGCCGGCGAAAATTTGGACCACGCCTGGCCCAGATTAAGCGTGACGAATCGAGGTCGAGTCGTTCGGGAACTCGGCAGAATTTTGCTAAGCCTGCATGAACTGCCGGTCGCCGGTTGGATGCGAAATTCTTGGGTGAGCGCCGCCCTGATGACAGGCAAGTGGCGTGACGCATACCACGCTCCACCAGAGCATTTTCCGCACCTTATCGCAAGTGCGGCCGTCGAGCGACCCGACTTGCGGAGACTGCTCCATTCAGTTTCCGATTTTATGACCGCCCGCTTGCACGCGTTCGATGACAATGAACCAAACATCTTCGTCCACACCGATCTTCACTTCCGCAACGTCATTGTCGACGCGGGCCACGTCACTAGCTTGATCGACTTCGAAGGCAGCCGCCTCGGTCAACGCGACATCGAGCTGGACATGTTGCTTCGGTCGATCGCTCCAGATGATGGCGGTGCCGCCAGCCGCTATCCCGGAACCATCGCCACGCTCCGGTTTGCCTACCCGGAATTGTTCTCCCACCCGAGTCTCGTGACCCGGCTCGAAGTCTACGAAGCGCTTTGGCACCTCGTCCAGTTGCACCATTGGCGCGCCGGTCATACCTGGACTTCCGACCCTGCGGGTCCTTTGATGCTGCTGACAACTGGAGCGTTTCGTGAACGAGTAGCCATGATGCTGGATGAAGGTATCGCGCCCTGATCGGAACCGCGCCCTTCGATCCAGGCTGGCGGAGTTGGCTTGAACCACGAGTCGATCCCGTGCTTCGCCGGCCCGTTTGGCCAGGAACCACTTGCAACCGCCACCCGCCAAAGGTGGCCGTTCCTGGTTGCATTGCCTTGGTGATCACTCCTATGCGCGTTCCACGGTCACGTACTCCGGGTCGTCGAAGAGCGAGTCCTGACGGTTGGGGGACCAGAGCGGCACGGCGGTTTTCAGGAGGTGCGATGGATAGGGATCAATGGCCCGGACCTCGCCGAGGCGAGCCGACTCCAGGCCGTCGAGCACGATCTGCATGTTGCGGAACGTCTGAGCCACTGTCCCGACAACAGGCTCGCCCAGCCGGATCGCCTCGAAGAAGTTGACGAAGGCATTAAAGTGACCGCCGTCGACCTGACCCGTCCGGTAGAGGGCGTCCGCTTCGTCCGGCCGGCTCAGCGTCACCTGCCGATAGCCGAACGACAACACGCCTTCGGTGCCGTAGAGGCGGAGATCGTTGGGCTCCTTCGGGACCGCAAGTTCCGGGTAGCCCGCCGTGTAGTTGCCGACCGCGCCGCTCACGAACTTCAGGTTGAGCGACAGGTCGGACGGTCCACCGTGCGTCGTGTTTGCGTCCTGCGACACGCCCGAGACGTGACTTACATCCCCGCAGAGTAGCCGGATAATTGCGGTGTGGTGGACACCGGCGTCGAGATGGGGACCGCCTTCGTAGCCGGGATCGTGCCGCCACGGCGTGCTGGAGAACTCGCCCGCTTTCGGCACGAGCTGGCTCACGGTTCGCCACGATGCCAGGTGCAACCGACCTAGCTCGCCCCGGTCGATCAGCGAACGCGCCAGCCGCGCGGTATCCTGATAGAAGGAGTTTTCGGTGATCAACACGGTCAGGTCCGGGTAGGCTTTGACGAGTTCGATGAACCGGCGGCCCTCCGCGTCATCGACGCCGGCCGGCTTTTCGCAGATGACGTGCTTGCCGGTTTCCAGCGCCGCCTTCGTCACCGGGTAATTCATGGGGATCGGTAGCGAGATGAGCACGGCGTCGAGGTCGGATCGTCCGAGGAGATCGTGATAGTCCGCGGCGTACTCGTCCATCGACACCCCGGCGTAGTTCGCGAAATGTTCCGCTTTCGGCCGGCTGTGGTTGGCAAAGCCCACGATCGAGTACTCCTCGCGGAGCCGCTTGAGCGCCGGCCAGTGGAGGCGCTCAACGGCCAGTCCGGTACCTATGACGCCCAGCCGAATTGCATCGTCTCGCATGTGGTTCCTTTGTATCCGATCGTTGTCGATTTGATCGCGGCGCAGACTTTCAAGTCACGTTTCGGAGAGTTCAGCGCGTCTCGATGTTTGAGTTGAGGGTCGGGTCGGAGGGCCGAGACAAGTTCGGCAACCCTACCGATCCGTATCGGATTTGGTCAACTGCGCAATCCGGACAGGCCCCCATCGATCGAAAAGTTCGCGCCGGTCACGTACGAGGATTCGGGTCCGGCGAGGAAGAGAATCGCATAGGCGATCTCGATCGGTTCCGCCTGCCGGCCCAGCAGGGTGTTGGGCGCCCCCGCCGCGCGCATCGCGGCTTCCGCCTCCGCCAGTGATTCCCCCGTCTTCGCCGCCCGGTTGCGGACGTGGAACGGCGTCAGCGTCGGTCCGGGCGAGACGGTGTTGACCCGGATCCTTTCCCCAGCGTGATCGCACGCCATCGACCGGGTGAGGGCCAGCAAGGCGCTCTTGGTTGCGTCGTACTGCGCCATGCCCGCGCGACCGACATTGGCGTTGGACGATGAGACATTCACGATGGTTCCGCCGCCGCCCGCCGCCATGAGTGGAATCGCGTACTTACAGCAGTTGGCCACCGCCCGGAGGTTGACGCCCACAATGCGATCCCACGATTCGCCCGTCGCCTCGGTGACTGGGCCATAGACCCGCACCGCCGCCACGTTGGCCAGCACGTCCAGCTTGCCGAACCGATCGACGGTTTCCCCGACGGCCTCAGCAGCCAGTGATTCGTCGACCAGGTCGGCGGCGAACACGGCGATGCGTTCTCCTATAGGGCTGATCTGGTTCGCGGTTTCATCCAACGCGGCGCTCTTGAGGTCGACCAGCATCACCGACGCGCCTTCCTCCCAGAACAGGCGAGCGCTCGCCGCCCCAATCCCGCCGCTGCCGCCGGTGACGATGGCAACGCGCCCGTCCAGCCGATTCCCCATGCCTACTCCCATTCCCGCGTGCGTGCCATGCGTGAACCCGGCTCGGTCCATCGTTCAATAGTTATGGCCGCATTCGCTCGACCCGTCAATTGCCCGGATTCACGGTCGTTCGGCAACCAGACCGCGGCCGGATGGGTACACGGCAAACGGCCCCACGTTTGTGGGGCCGCTGGCTAAGACAAACTTCTTGCCGATGTTACGAATCCGGCCGAGGATTCTGGGAGTCTTGGAGACGATCCTCTCCTGGTGCTTCAAGGGGAAGCGGCTCTGGATCCCGCAACGGCGGATCGAACGGGACATCGGAGGGGACCGGAGCCGGGTTGTCACCGGGCACCTCAACCGGCGCATCGGTCGGGATGCCGATCTCCGGATCCGTTGGCACGTTGACCGGTGGATCGGTCCGCCCTCCGGTGGGGTCTCCGATCGATGTTTCGGCGTGGCGCTCGAGCATGGGTTTGTCCTCTCGACTGTGAGTCACCGAGACGGTCAGTCGTCCCCGGTGTAGGTGACGCGGTAGATGACGCCGTTTGCGTCTTCGGAAATCAGCAGGGCGCCGTCTGGCAATACGGCCAGCCCGGCGACTCGTCCGAACTGCTGAGTCCCGTCTTCCATGAGCCAACCCGTGATGAAATCGTCGATCGCGACGGGTTGCCCGTTATCGAACTGGACGTGCACGATCTTGTAGCCGGTGACTGCTTCCCGGTTCCAGGAACCGCGCATCGCGACGAACGCATCGCCCTGGTAGTCGGCTGGGAACTGGTCCGCCGTGTAGTAGACCATGCCGATCGGCGAGCTGTGGGCCTGGTAATTGATCGCCGGCGCCTCGGTCAGGGCACAGTATTGTTCGGTCGTAGACCCGGCCGGCGTTTGAGAGTTGTATTCGTCGATCTGGCGGTCGCCAAAGCAGTATGGCCAGCCGTAATTGCCGCCTTCGACGATCCGGTTGAGTTCTTCGGGCGGCTGATCGTCGCCGCGCCAGTCGCTCCCCTGATC
>JACCYX010000079.1 GCA_013696265.1 Chloroflexia bacterium | reverse complement strand
CTCGGCGGCATGCTCTTGATCGCGGTCCTCATCAACCGGTTCGTACGGAACCGGGCCATGGAGTCGAGACGATGACGACCGGGCAGCCCCTGATCGACCTCCAGGACATTACCAAATACTTTGGCCGAGTCCACGCCCTGCGCGACATTTCGATGACGCTGCACGCGGGCGAGGTGATGTGCCTGCTCGGCGACAACGGTGCCGGCAAATCGACCCTGATCAAGATCCTGGCGGGCGTCTTCCCGCCCGACGAGGGCGAATACCGGCTCGATGGCCAGGCCGTTCGCTTCAAGTCCCCCAGGGAGGCGTTGCGGAGCGGCATCGCCACGGTCTACCAGGACCTGGCGATGATTCCGCTGATGAGCGTCTCCCGAAACTTCTTCCTCGGTTCCGAGCCGACGAAGCGGATCGGGCCGTTCCAGCGGTACGACGCGGAAACGGCGGACAGGCTCACCCGTGAAGAACTTCGCAAGATGGGCATCTCGATCCGGGACACCTCGCAGGCCGTCGGCACGCTCTCCGGCGGGGAGCGGCAATCGGTCGCGATCGCCCGCGCCGTCTATTTCGGCGCCCGGGTGCTGATCCTCGACGAGCCGACGGCCGCCCTTGGGGTCAAGGAAGCGGCGGTGGTGCTTCGCTACATCGCCCAGGCGCGGGCGCGCGGGCTGGGCGTGATCTTCATCACCCACAACGTCCATCACGCCTACCCGGTCGGCGACCGCTTCACGATCCTCAACCGGGGCCGCAGCTACGGCACCTTCACGAAGGAGGAGGTCAGCCGCGAGGAGATCGTGTCGATGATGGCCGGCGGCGAAGAGCTGGAGGCGCTGGAAGAGGAACTCGCCCGGATCGCCGATGATAGTCATCTGGCAGGCGAGGCAGTCCAATAGAGGCGGAGGGCCTCCCTAGCGATTGTCATTCTGAGCTTGCGAGGAATCCCTGCGCGAAGCGCATCCGACGAAGTCGGACTTGGAGCAGGGCACACACCGCCAGCGGCTTCTCCATCAACCTGTTGTCATTCCGACGAAGGAGGAATCTTAGTGGAACGGGAGGACTGGCTTCGCGTCCATCCAAAGATTCTTCGCAAGCTCGGAATGACAAGAAAGTTACCGTCCCCGCAGGTCGGCCAACACCTCCGCCACCGGCTTGCGGTCGCCGAGGAAGATCGGGGTGTCCAGCGCGGTCCACTTGCGGACTTCCGCCGCGCGCAGGCGTTGGACCATCTTGATCAGTTGCTCGGGATCGTCGTCTTCGAGCGCGACTACGAACTCCTGGTCCTGGATTCCGAACGAGTTGACGGTGTTGGTGAGGATTTCCGGAAACTCCCGGCCCATCTCGCCATGTTCGATCATCAGTCGCCGGCGTTCCTGGTAGTCGATCAGGAACCAGTCCGGCGTCTTCGAGAAGGGGTAGACGCTCAGGTAGCGCTTGGCCGGGAGCCCCTTGACGAAGGCCGGGCCGTGCGTCGGGTCGTACTGCGACATGCCGCCGACGCCGATGTAGCATTTTCTCAGGTCGAGGTGCGTGCCGAGCGATGTCTTGTCGATGGCGACCGCCAGGCGCTGCAGTCGGTCCAGTTGGGGGCTGTGCGCCCATACGATGAGGTCGACCTCGGCGCTCAGGCCCAGCGAGGAATAGACTCCGCGAACCTCGACCCCGTCTTCAGGGTGGTCGAGAGCGTGGGCGAACTCACCGGCGGCTTCCCCGTAGCCGCTCCCATTGACATCGCCCCACGTTGGACGCCGCTGATAGAGCCACCAGGCTGCGTAGAGATTCTCTGGTGTGGTAGTCATGCTGCCGTTTCCTCATTCCTGGCGATAGGGACGTGGCTCTGCGGCCAGTCCTTGCGTGCGCTCTCCATGATGCCCGGATTCGGTGGCGGGAGGCAAACCGGATTGGGCTCCCCTGCCAGAGCGGGCAGGATTTCGCAAAAGGCGAACAGATGATCGATTCGCTATACTCATGGGGTGAATACGAATCATCAGCACCCCGATTTCCGCAAACGATTGTCCGCCCTCGCCCTGGCTCCCGGCGTCTACCTGATGAAGGACGCCGAGGGCACGATCATCTACGTCGGCAAGGCGATGGCGCTGCGCAACCGCGTCCGCTCCTACTTCCAGGCCACCCGGCACCGCGACCCCAAAACGCGCGAACTCGTCTCCCACATCGC
Organism: Chloroflexia bacterium; assembly: GCA_013696265.1. Lineage (GTDB taxonomy): Bacteria > Chloroflexota > Chloroflexia > Thermomicrobiales > UBA6265 > JACCYX01. The sequence continues at coordinate 11,841 of JACCYX010000079.1, read as the reverse complement.
CGACTTCGACGTCATCCGCACCGACACCCCGACCGAGGCGCTGATCCTCGAAAACGAGCTGATCAAGAAGCACCAGCCCAAGTACAACGTCATGCTCAAGGATAGCAAGACGTACCCCTACATCCGCATCACCAATGAAGAGTGGCCGCGCGTCATCAGCACCCGTCAGATCGTCAACGACGGCAGCACGTATTTCGGGCCCTACACCTCGGCCGGAGCCGCCTACAAGTCGATCAACCTGCTCAACCGGCTCTTCCCGTACCGCAAGTGCGACAAGAAGATCACCGGCCACGACGATGTTTGCCTCTACTACCACATGCACCAGTGCACCGCGCCCTGCATCGCCGCTGTCGATCGCGAGACGTACATGAAGTCGATCAACGGCGCGTCGCTCTTCCTCTCCGGCCGGGGCGAGGAGATCACCGGCGGGATCGAGGAGGAGATGGAGCAAGCCTCCGAAGCCTGGAACTTCGAACGCGCGGCCGAGTTACGCGACCGCCTGAACGCCATCACACATGTGCTGGAGCGGCAGAAGATCGTCAGCCCGCGCGGCACGACGGCCGACATCATCGCCCTGGCCCACGGGGTGGGTGGCGATGCCGCGGTGCAGGTGGGGTTCCTTCGCAACGGCAAGATCATCGGGCTCGAGTACTTCCCGATGCAGGCCGCGGTGCACGACCTGCCGGGCGAAATCACTTCGGGGTTCGTCACCCAGTTCTACGCGGATGCCGCCGTGATCCCGCCCCGGCTGATGCTCCAGCACGCCTTGCCAGCCGAGGAAGTGCCAATCGTCAGCGAGTGGCTCAACAACCTGCGCGGTTCGAAGGTGGAGATTTCCGTTCCCCAGCGCGGCGACAACCGGGGCCTCGTCGAAATGGTCGCCAAGAGCGCCGAGGAGAACCTGGAGCAGGCGCGCCTCAAACACCTCTCCGACGACATGAAGATGACGGCGGCGATGTCGGAGCTTGCTGACGCGCTCGATCTGCCCCGCTTGCCGCGCCGGATCGAGTGCTACGACATCTCGAACCTTCAGGGGACGAACCCGGTCGCGAGCATGGTCGTTTTCCAGGACGCCAAACCGGCCAAGAAGGAGTACCGGCGCTTCACGATCAAAACCATCACTGGCGCCAACGACTTCGCGATGATGAACGAGGTGATCAAGCGGCGCTTTCGCCGGGCCGCCGAGGCCGACGAAGAGAAGGACGGCAAGTGGACCACGCTGCCGGACCTGGTGATCGTCGACGGCGGCAAGGGTCAGCTCAACGCGGCGCTGGAGGGACTCAGGGAAGTTGGCATGGAGGTGCCGATCTGCGGGCTGGCCAAGGAGCAGGAGGAAATCTTCCTCCCCGGACGCAAGGACTCGATCATGCTCCCGCGCGACGCCCAATCGCTCTTCCTGGTCCAGCGGATTCGCGACGAGGCCCATCGCTTCGCCGTCACCTTCCACCGGACCCGGCGCTCGAAGGCGACCTTCCATTCGAAGCTGGACGACATTCCGGGGATCGGCCCCAAGAAGAAGAAGGCCCTGATCAAGTCGTTCGGTTCGGTGAAAGGCGTCAAGGAAGCCAGCATCGAGGAATTGACCGCCGTGGAGGGGATCACCACTCACCTGGCAACGCGGCTGAAGGCCGGGCTGTAGAATCCCTCCAACGGCATAATCCCTCCGTCGGAAAGGCGTCACGGCCATGAAGTTACTCACGCTGGAAGAACCCCGGGCGCTGGAACAGGCGATCTCCGTCATGCAACACGGCGGAATCGTCGCGTTCCCAACGGATACGGTTTACGGCATCGGGGCGTCGCTGGCCCACCCGGAGGCGCTGGAGCGCATTTTCGAGATCAAGGGCCGGGACCGGGATCGAACCCTGCCCTTGCTGGTCGCCTCACCCGCCGACCTGGACAAGGTGACGGAGCACGTGGAGCCGGAGTTGCTGCGCCTGGCGAGCGCGTTCTGGCCAGGACCGCTCACGATCGCGCTGCCGGCACGGGAGTCGCTTCCGACGCACGTCGTGGCGGCCGACCACACCGTTGGCGTGCGGGTTCCCAATCACTCGGTTGCCCTGATCCTCGCCAAGCGCTGCGGGGGGGCGATCGCGGTGACCAGCGCCAATCTTTCCGGGCAATCTCCCGCCCGCCGGCCCGAGGAGATCGATCCCGCGCTGGCGGAAAGTCTGGATCTCATCCTCGACGGCGGGATCGCGAGGGGCGGGCTGGCCTCGACCGTGATCCGGCTTGAGGGTGCTACCATCAGCATCGTACGTGAAGGGGCGATCCCAGGGTCCGCGATTGAGGCCGCCTGGCGGCAAATGCAGCTTGGGTCATCCCGTGACGGTGGACAGGGTTCCGCCGCCGATTCGGCCAGAACGGGATGAGCGGGGAAATGGACAGGGGCGAAGACACGAGTATGACGCAGCGAGAATCCGTCGATACCGACCAACGGCCACGGCGAAGGCGACGCCGCGTTGACGAGTCGATCCTCGACGAACTCAACGAGCCCCAGGGCGACGAACACAAGGTCTTCGGCCTGGGTATCCCCAGCGCCGACGCGCGCCAGCCCGCCTACGGCCAGGGCGTCGTGGTCAGCCTGCTGACCGCCGGGGCGATCCTGCTCCTCGCGATCATCTCGATCGGCGTCGGCGACGGCTCCGACCCGCCTGTGCTCGAGAACACGGATTCGATTTTCTGGATCATCGCCGGCGCCACCCTGGTGCTCGCCACCGGCGGCGCCCAGTTCGCCGAGCGCACCGCCGCTCGCGCGGCCGACGCGGTAGGGCACGCGCGGCCTTCCACCGCGATGGCGACGGCCTGGGCCGTGCCGTTCGTCGCCACGCTGGCCGCGATCCTGCTGGTGGCGACGTTCCACAACCGTCCGATGCTGGTGGTCGGGCCGCTGATCGCCTTTTTCGGGATCGCGGGTGCGCTGCTCTCGCGGGATCTCCTGGATGAAGCCGACGAGCAGTCGACCCGCGTGGCGTCGGTGATCCACACCCTGGTGGTTCATGGAATAGCCTTCCTGGCCTTCAGCGCGGTCTACCTGAACAAACTCGATTCGTGGATTTCGGCTCCGCTGGTCGGCATCATCGGGGCAACGCTCATCCTGGAGACGCTCGAACGGGGCGGGATCGCCCCGCCGCAGCGGGTCTTCTACGCCCTGATCGGCGGTTGGGTGCTGGCCCAAGTGACAGTGGCGCTCAACTGGTGGCCGACCTACGGCTGGACCGGCGGGGCTGTTCTGCTGGTGGTCTTCTACGTCGCGGCGGGGTTGCTGCTGGTGCGGGCGCAGAAGCGGGTCGTGAGCACCAGGGACCTGGTCGAGTTCGGGGGAGTGGGGAGTCTCTTCCTGCTCGTGCTGGCCGTACTCGCCTGACGCGATTCGTTCGCGCGACACACGATGGATTGAGGAGAGCGACTCAGCACGATGACCGACAACGCACGCAACAGCGGGGCCAAACCGAAGGGCGGCAAGAACGCCGGCAATGAGACCCTGCTTGCGCTCTACGACAGCCTCGAAGACCTGTACAGCATCCTGGAGACGCTCGACGAGCTGGGGATCAGGACGCGTGAGGAACTGATCGCGTACATCGACACCCTGGACAACGAACTCACGGAACTTGAATCCCTGGGCGACAGCTAGCCTCGCCATGGATATGTTCGAGTCCAACCGGCGTCAACAACTGGCGGCGCGCGGTCCGCTGGCGGCCCGGATGCGGCCCCGCATGCTCGACGAGCTGGTCGGGCAGGAGCACGTGGTCGGGCCGGGCACGCTGCTGCGCAAGGCGATCGAGGCCGACCGGCTCTCGTCGGTCGTGCTCTGGGGCCCGCCCGGTTCCGGCAAGACCACCCTCGCCCAGATCGTCGCGGCAACCACCCAGGCAGCGTTTGCCTCGGTCAGCGCCGTCTCCTCGGGGGTTGCCGACCTGCGCAAGGCGATCGCCGAGGCGCGCGACCGGCTCGGCATGAACGGCACGCGCTCGGTTCTCTTCATCGACGAAATCCACCGCTTCAACAAGGCCCAACAGGACGCGATCCTGCCCTACGTCGAAGACGGTACGGTGATCCTGATCGGCGCGACGACGGAGAACCCCTCGTTCGAGGTTAATGCGCCCCTCCTCTCCCGGTCCCGCGTGATCACCTTGCGGGCGCTCACCGACGACGACGTCAAGACGATCGTCGACCGGGCGCTGGTCGATGAGGAGCGCGGTCTCGGCCGCGACCATTTGACGATTGACGCCGACGGTCTCGACCTCCTCGCCAACATGGCGAACGGCGATGCGCGATTCGCCCTGAACACTCTGGAAGTCGCCTCGGCGGGCGTCAGCGATGACCGCGTGATCACGGTGGACCTCGTGCAGGATGCCGCCCAGCGCCGCGCCGCGACCTACGACAAGGATGGCGACGACCACTACGATACGATTTCGGCGCTGCACAAGACGATCCGAGGGTCCGACCCGGACGCGGCCCTGTACTGGCTCGCCCGCATGCTCGAACGTGGCGACGACCCGATGTACGTTGCCCGGCGGCTGGTCCGGTTCGCGTCCGAAGATGTCGGGCTGGCCGACCCGCAGGCGCTCGAACTGGCGATGGCGGCCCAGCAGGCGGTCCACTTCATCGGCCCGCCGGAGGGTGCCTTGGCCCTCGCCGAACTTACGGTTTACCTGGCCCTTGCGCCGAAGAGCAACGCGATTTACGTCGCCTACGGGCAAGCTCGTGACGACGTGGCTCGGACCCGCAACGACCCGGTGCCGATTCACCTGCGCAACGCGCCAACCAAACTCATGAAGGACCTCGGATACGGCGAGGGCTACAAGTACGCCCACGATTACGACGAAGGCGTCGTCGGGCAGCAGAACCTTCCCGAAAACCTGAGGGGCCGGACGTACTACACGCCGACCGAGCGCGGCTTCGAGCGCAACCTGCGTGACCGCCTCGAACGGATCCGGGAGATTTACCGCGAATCGGCCCCGGATTCGGTCAAGGACCCGAGTCATTGAATAAGCGTATGTGGACACCTCCACAACCGTCATTCCGACGAAGTCGGACTGGACTCCCCCAATCCCAAAGCGCCGGCTGCGCCGTCGAGTGCTTCGCACAGGGATTTCTCGCAAGCTCGAAATGACGATTTTGGATAAGTGCCACGATACGCTGGACACGTCATTGCATGTACGGTTGCGGCAGCGCAGCGATGCTTGTCTCCGCCTGTCTCCAACCATGAGGAACTCATGACCATTACCGTGCCCATGCGCCGATCCTACGACCGCACCCTCGGCCAGCTTCGACCGGTCGAAATCATCCCGAACGAGGCGCCGTACGCCGAAGGGTCCGCGCTGATCAGGATCGGTGATACCCACGTCCTCTGCGCCGCGACGGTGCAGGAAGAGGTGCCGCGCTGGATGAAAGGCAAGGGAAAGGGCTGGGTGACGGCCGAGTACGCGATGCTCCCCCGCTCCAGCCCGCGGCGCATCGAGCGCGAGGCGGTCCGGGGCAAGCAGGGCGGCCGCACGGTTGAAATCCAGCGGTTGATCGGCCGCTCGCTGCGGGCGGTCTGCGACCTGGAGGCGCTCGGCGAACGCCAGATCCTTCTCGATTGCGACGTGATCCGGGCCGACGGCGGGACCCGGTGCGCCGCGATCACCGGCGTCTACGTCGCGTTGGCGCTGGCGTGTCAAAAACTCATGGCCGAGGGCAAGGTGCGGAGGAGTCCGCTCAAGTCGGCGGTTGCGGCCGTCAGCGCCGGGGTGGTGCGGGGCGTCCCGGTACTCGATCTCGACTACAGCGAGGATTCGAAGGCCGACGTCGACATCAACGTCGTGATGACGGACCGGAACGCATTCGTTGAACTCCAGGGAACGGCCGAGCAGGAGCCCTTTTCGCCCGAGGTGCTTCAGGCGATGCTCGACCTGGCGAGCGGCGGCCTGACCGAGTTGTTCGCGGCCCAGAACGCGGCGCTTGCGGTATAGGACACAATGGGCGACTCGAATTCGCCATCATTTCTCGTTGTCATTCCGAGCTTGCGAGGAATCCCCCGGCGCAGCCGGTATTCGGCAGGGGATGGCTGGGGCACCCGGAAGCTGGTCGGCCTGCGGCCGAAGCGCTTCGCGCATGGATACCGCTTCGCTGCCTCGCAAGCTCGGAATGACAATTTCCCGCCGGGGCTCCGGTGGATCTCGCGGATGAGGTGGCCGACACAAGTCCGGCTAGTGCCAGCCGGTCCCCGAAGTTCATATCACAAGTCGAGGGCGATCTCGATCAGCGCCTGTTTGAGGGCCGTTGTGGCGTCCTGCGAGACGCCGCTGACCCGGAGGTGGTTTGGCAGCTTCGGGCTTCCGACCTCAAAGACCGTGATGCCCCGCTCCCGCAGGCGCGGAATGAAGTAGGCGGACGTTCCGCGCTCGATCCGGGCCAGGAGAAAATTCGACCACGACGGGTAGGGCGGGCTGATCATGTTCAGCTTGCGCAACTGACGGAACAACCGCCCCTTTTCGATCATCACCCTTCGCACCGTCGCCTTGATCTCCGTCTCGGCCGCCAGGGCCGCCAGCGCGGCTATCACCGAGACCTGCGCCAATCCCGAGGGGCGGCCCTGCGCGGCGATCTCGCGCGCGATCTTTGGCGGAGCGACAGCCCAGGCGAGCGGAAACGCGGTCAGCGCCGCGAAGGTTTCGAACGTCTGCAACAGCACCAGGTTGTCGAACTCGCGAACCAGCGGCGCGAGGGTGCGCGGACTATAGGCGGCGTGCCGCTCGTCGATCACCACCAGCGCGCTCTGGCGCGAGAGCCGGACCGCTTCCTGCACGCTCATGATCGTGCCGGTCGGGTCGTTCGGGGTCAGCACCACCGAGGTCGCGCCGCGCGGCAAGCCGCGCGTCTCAGCGTCGATCGGCAGGGCGAAGCCCGGCCCTCGCCAGACAGGTTCGACTTGGACGCTATGCCGCCGCAGCCAGGCCTCGAGCATCGGATCACTGGGCGGGAACACGACGGTCGGGCCGTGGTGGCTTCGCCGCTGGGCGATCATCGCGTGCAGTTCGTCGATGCCGTTGGCGAGCACGATCCAGTCCGAGGAGACGCCGGCCCGCGCCGCCAGCCGCACGCGCAGGGTTTCGGCCTGATCTCCAGATGGGGATGACCAGCCGTCGAAGCGGGAGACCGCGTCGATTACGCTGTCCACCGGGCCATAAGGATTCGGGATCAGGTCGAGACGCCAGCGACGCTCGGAGGCCACGGCCGCGCGTGCACTGGTCTCGAACGCATGCTCCGTCATCGCAATCGCTCCGGCATCGATGTCACCGCCACGGGTGACCAGGGGCGGTCCACCTCCTGGACGTCGCGGTGCGTAGTGACATCGTAGATCATCGGTCGCCCGGTGACGTGGGCCGCGACGTTGCGCACCGGCACCCCGCCCGGTGTCTGGCCAACGTGGTTCCCCAAGTGGGCGTGACCATGCAGGACGAGGTCGACCCGATGCTCGTCGATCACCTTGCCGAGGAGCGAGTTGCCCAGCATCCAGTATTTGATAAGCGGCTCATTTCCCAGGGTCGACACCGTTGGCGAATAGTGCAGGACGACGACGTTGGCGTCGTTGTGTTGACCCACGAGTTCATCGAGCGCCTGTTGCAACCGGAGCGATTCCCGCCGGGCTCGGACGCCAACCGCCTTGCTGAGCCGGGCCGAGACGAGGTCTGGGACCTCTTCCGGCCAGAATCCGCCGCCGTAACCGCCCACGCCCGCGATGCCCAGCCGGCGGCCGTCGTCGAAGGTCATCGTGAGCGAGGCGCCATCCAGCAGCGTGATGCCGGATGCTTCGAGCGCGATGCGCATCGCCTTGCGGCGCATGCTTCGACGATCGTGGTTGCCGAGCACCGCCACCTTTGGCATCCGGATACCTGAAAACAGTTCACGCGCAAGTTCGACTTCGGGAAGCTTGCCGCCCTCGGTCAGGTCCCCTGTAATGACGAGCAGGTCGGCCAAGCCGTCGATCGCCCGCAGGTCGTCCGCCAGGTCTTGGGGAATGCTGGTGCGGAGGTGGAGGTCGCCGATCGCCGCCAGTCGAATCGGCTTGTTGGACGGAAACGCCGTCTCTGGCAACCAGTCAGGTGGATTCACGCGATCCTCGACACACGAACGTTCTCGACAGCTGGGTTGGTGGGTCAAGTATCCCATCGCCGTTAACGAGTCTACCGTATGCCGTCAGCACGTCGCGCGGCCCGGCGACTCCAGTGGCTTGGCTCTATACTGATGGAGGCCAACGCGGTCGCCAGCGCCTTACCTGTGAGATGACCAACGTGTTCCGTTTTTCCAGTTCCGTCCAGCGAACCTTGCTGGCCCTCATCGCCGCATTGGCAATCGTCTCGTCAATGGACCCGTCAGCCAGCGGCGCGCCCGGCTCCACGACGGCGAGCGATCCTCCAACCGCGATCGCCTCGCCGGATGTGACGGCTCAAAGTGTCTTCTCGTTCGACATGGCCAGTGGCATCACCCTCTACGAGAAGAATCCCGACGAGCGGATGCAGATCGGCAGTACGGTCAAGGTCGTCACCGCACTGGTCGTGATGGAGCATGGCGACCCGGCGGACCAGGTGCTGATCGACGAGTCGGACACCGTCGACATCACCGTCTACTCCAACATGCAGCTCCAGGCGGGCGATACGCTCACCGTCGGCACCCTGCTCTACGGGTTGCTGATCCCGTCCGGCAACGACGGCGCGAATGCCCTTGCCCGCCACGTCGGGCTGGACCTGTGCGGGTGCGACAACCCTGAGGACGCCCGCGATGCGTTCTACCAGGCGATGAACGACTACGCCGCCGAGCTCGGACTCCAAAACTCCCGGTTCACCAACGCGAGCGGCGTCGACGCCGACAGTACCTATTCCACCGCTCGCGACATCGCGATCCTGTTCCGGGAACTGATGCGGAACGAACGCCTCGCCGGGATCGTGGCCGAACCGGCGTATCAGTTCACATCGGCCGGCTCGGAGAATCGCACGTACCAGGAATCGACGACCAACGATTTGCTTGGCCAGCTCGGCGTGATCGGCGGCAAGACCGGGACCACCCCCGAAGCGGGGGCCTGCGTGGTGCTCGCCCGGCAAGTCAACGGCGGCTCGAACACCGTCATCACCGCCGTGCTCGGGGCCGATGTCGAGTACAGCGATAGCGTGATCGTCGAGGGCTCCGACGAACGCTGGAACGACGCGCGGACGATCTTCGCCGCGATGGACGACCAGTTCGCCTGGGTCACGCCCGGCGCGGAGGGGACGTTCCCGGGTCTCGCCGAGGAAATGGCGGTCTGGCAGGTGGAGTTTAACGATCCTCCCACCATTCCCTATCCGTCCACCGAGACAACCACCGCCTACCAGCTCGTGCTTCAGGGCCAGGGCGGGGCCGGAGACGAGGGCGGCGCGGTCAGGCTCTACTACGACCAGGAGCAGGTGGGGAGCGTTCCCGTTTACTACACCGCCGCGCAATCGTCGTCGGTCGCCAGCGTGGCGGGGCGGTAACGCATGCCAAAAGCAAAACCCCCGGTCCAGCCGGACGATGCCCAACCGGTAGGCGAGCGGCTCCAGCGGGTGCTTGCGTCCCGTGGCGTCGCCAGCCGGCGCGCCTCCGAAGACCTGATTACCGCCGGCCGCATCTCCGTGAACGGCAAGGTCGTGACGGAACTTGGCACGCGCGTCGATGCGGTCAAGGATGAAATCCGGGTCGATGGACGGATGGTCCAGCGGCAGCGGCTGCGGTTCATCATGCTCAACAAGCCGAGCGGGTTCATCACCACCGTCAAGGACGAACGGCAACGCTGGACCGTGATGGACCTTGTCGATGTCCAGGAGCGCGTCTACCCGGTCGGGCGTCTCGACCGTGAGACGCAGGGCCTCCTCTTGCTGACCAACGATGGCGTGGTCGCCAACCGGGTCATGCACCCGCGATATGGTCTAACCAAGGAATATCACGTCGTCACCGACCGGCGCCCAACGGACCAGCAACTGCTCAAGCTCAACGACGGCATTTGGGTCAACGGCCGTCTCGTCGAGCCGGATGAGTGTCGCTTGCTGCGGGAGACGCGGGAAGGCATCATCGTCAGGATCGTGCTGCACGAAGGGCTCTACCACGTGGTTCGCCACATGATGGAATCCGTCGGTATCAACGTGGTCAAGTTGCGGCGGGTTCGGCTCGGACCGCTCCTGATGCAGGGTATCCCGCCCGGTTCGTGGCGCGACCTGACGCCGGGCGAGCTTACCCAATTGTTCGAGGCGGTTGGCTTGCCGGTCGAAGAGGCGGAGAAGCTGAACGCGCGCCGTCCGCTCCAGTTGCAGCCCATCGGCGGGTTCATACACGGCGGCGATGAACCACCCGCCGACCGGCGGGCTCGGCCAGCCGGGGAGGCCCGATCGACGCGGCCAGCCTCCTCACGCCCGACCACCACACGCAGCCCAGGGAGGCCGCCGCATGAGTCAGCTCGATCATCGTCAAGTCATCGCGATCGACGGTCCCGCGGCGGCCGGTAAGTCGACTGTTGCCCGGCTGCTCGCGGACCGGATCGGGGCGATGCTCTTCGATACGGGCGCCTTGTACCGAGCGGTGACGCTGGCGGCGGCGCGCGCCGGGATCAGCCCAGGCGATGGCCAGGCGCTGGCCGGCCTGACGCGACGGCTGCGGATCGAGATCGCCCCGGCCTCGATCGACGATGGACGGCAGGTCGACGTGCTGCTGGACGGCGAGGACGTGACCTGGGCGATCCGAACCGCCGACATCGACGCGCGGGTTTCGGAAGTGTCCGCCCATCCAGCCGTCCGCGATGCCCTGCTCGACGCGCAGCGGAGCATCACCGGCGGCGTGAAGGTGGTGATGGTGGGGCGGGATATCGGCACGGTCGTGATTCCCCAGGCCGGCGCCAAGATCTACCTCAAGGCGAGCGCCGCCGAGCGGGCGCGGCGGCGGCTCGCCGAACTCCAGGGCCGCTGTATCGAAGCGACCTTCGAACAGGTGCTCGACGATCTCAACGCCCGCGATGCGTATGATTCCAGCCGCGAGACGGCTCCGCTGGCCGCCGCCAACGACGCGATCGTCGTCGATACCGACAATCGCCCGGTGGAGGAGATCGTTAACGAGATCCAGCGCATCGCCGAGGCCGCCTGGCGGCAAGCCGGGGTGACCGGTGAGTAACCCGGCGCAGGCGCCGAAGCCCCCCGTCGATGTCATGGCGGGCAAGCTCCGGGGACGGGGATTCACCGTCGCGCGGACGGTGCTCCTCATTCTCTGCCGGATGCTGTTCGGCATGAAGATTCATGGGCTCAACCACGTCCCGCCCGGTGGCCCCCTGGTCGTAGTCTCCAATCATCTGCACAACGCCGACCCGCTGCTCGTTTGCGTGGCCTGCCCGCGTCCAGTGCATTTCATGGCCAAGAAGGAACTGATGTCCGTTCCACTGATCGGGCGCATCATCCGCTTCGGGGGCGGGTTTCCGGTGGATCGCGGCAAGGCTGACCGCCAGGCGATCCAACTCGCGGCCGAGCACCTGCGGCAGGGAGTCGCGGTCGGCATGTTTCCCGAGGGTACGCGGAGCGTGAGCCGGGCGATCGAGCGGGCACTCCCCGGCGCCGGACTGATCGCCTTGCGCGGCAACGCGCCGATCCTGCCGGTCGCGATCGTGGGGTCGGAGGACTTACCGTTCAACGGCGCGAAACAACTCCGGAAAAAGCGGCGCCAGGCGGAACGCCGGCGAGGCGTGACGATCACGTTTGGCGAGCCGTTCATGCTGGAGTTGAAACCGGATGGCAAGCGGATGACGCCGGACGAAGCGATCAACGTCGCGATGGGACGAGTGGCGGCGATGCTGCCGGAGGAATACCG
>JACCYX010000063.1 GCA_013696265.1 Chloroflexia bacterium | reverse complement strand
GAGAGGAAGTATTCGAGGACCGTCAAGCCTTCACGGAAGTTGGACTTGATTGGGATGTCGATGATCTTGCCGCCCGGATCCAGCACCAGGCCGCGCATGCCGGCCATCTGGCTGATCTGGTTCATGTTCCCCTTCGCGCCGGAATCCGCCATCATGTAGACGGTGTTCTGGCCACGCAGCCGACTTTCCACATCCTTGGAAAGTTCGTCGCGGGCGCCGTTCCAGATCGCTTCCAGCTCGCGGAGCCGCTCATCTTCGGTCACGAGACCGCGGCGATACTGACGCTCGATCGCGAGCGCGAGTTTCTCCGCATCGCCCACGATTTTGGGCTTGGTCTCGGAAGTCGTGACATCGGAGAGGGCGAACGTCAACCCGCCCTTGGTGGAGTAGGTGAAGCCGAGCTTCTTGATGTTGTTGACGACATCGGCCGTATCCTGCGGATCGGTGAAGGCGCGGTAGCAATCGGCAACGACACCGCGGAGTTGCTTCCGGCCCATCGTGCCGTTGTAGTACTTGCCGAGCGCCGTTGGCAGAATCTCATTCAGGAGCGCCCGGCCGACCGTCGTCTCGATCCGCTTCATCACGCCGCCGTCACGGTCGGTACGGACCGTGATTTTGGCCTGGAGGTCGATCACGCCCGAGTCGTAGGCCAGCTTCACTTCCTCAAGGGATGAGAAGGTCTTGCCCCAACCACGCGGGACATCGTTGTTGGCGGAATCTTCCTCGTAGTTGCGCTCGCTCGTGATGTAGTAGATGCCGAGCACGATGTCCTGCGTCGGCGACACGATCGGTTCGCCGCTCGATGGCGAGAGCAGGTTGTTGACCGAGAGCATGCGCTCGCGCGCCTCAGCCTGGGCCGCCTTGGAGAGCGGAACGTGGACCGCCATCTGGTCGCCGTCGAAGTCGGCGTTGAACGCCGTCGTCACCAGCGGGTGGAGCTGGATCGCCGAGCCCTCGATCAGCTTCGGCTTGAAGGCCTGGATGCCGAGGCGGTGCAAGGTGGGCGCCCGGTTGAGCAGCACCACGTAGTCGCCGATCACGTCTTCCAGCACGTCCCAGACGCTCGGGTTGACGCGCTCGACGAGACGCTTCGCGGACTTGATGTTGTGGGCCAGCCCGCGATCGACGAGCCGCCGCATCACGAACGGCTTGAACAGCTCCAGCGCCATCCGCTTCGGCAGGCCGCACTCGTCCAGCTTGAGGTCCGGGCCGACCACGATCACGGACCGGCCGGAGTAGTCGACGCGCTTGCCGAGCAGGTTCTGGCGGAAGCGCCCCTGCTTGCCCTTGAGCATGTCGCTCAGGCTCTTCAGCTTGTGCTTGCCCGAACCGGAGACGACCCGCCCACGACGGCCGTTGTCGATCAGCGCATCGACTGCTTCCTGAAGCATGCGCTTCTCGTTACGGACGATGATGTCGGGCGCGCCAAGCTCCAGCAGTCGCTTGAGCCGGTTGTTGCGGTTGATCACACGCCGGTAGAGGTCGTTGAGGTCGGAGGTCGCGAAGCGTCCGCCGTCGAGCTGGACCATCGGGCGCAGTTCGGGCGGAATCACCGGCAGGGCCGTGAAGATCATCCAGCTTGGCTTGTTGCCGCTCTTGCGGAGCGCCTCGACCACGCGCAGCCGCTTGGTCGCCTTCTTGCGGCGAACCTCGGACGGCACCTGCATCTCGGCGCGAAGCTCCAACGCCAACTCGTCGAGGTTGACGCTCTTCGACACATATTCGTAGACCGCCTCGGCGCCCATACCGGCCTTGAAGACGCCCGGCGGAACGATGTCGGTCAGTTCGCGGTACTGGGTCTCGGTCAGCGTCTCGCGCTCCTTGAGCACCGTCATCTGTTTGAGAATCTCGTCCCGCTGCGTTTCCTCTTCCTTGATCCGGGTGGCAAGCTCTTCGTCAATCTTCTTGATCAACTCCCCGGCATCGTAGGTCAGCTGGTCGCGCTCGGCGCCGGCCATGGCGTCGTTGCCGCTCGACTCGCTGGTCGCGGCGGACTCGATCCGGGCCTGCTCCTCGGTGAGGATACCTTCGAGGTTGGCGAAGCGGTCGTCGTTGACCATTTCGTCTTCGAGCACGATCGACTGATCGCGGAAACTGTAGTTCTGGTCGGCGGCCTGGCCGCGCAGCGCCTCAAGGGTCTCGACCTGGGCGTCGTACTCAGCCTGGAGCTTGTCCAACTGAGCCTGCTTGCGCTCGCCGATGGTGGTGTTGAGGTTGGTCGAACCCTCGTCGAGATTGGTGACATCGGCGTTGACCTGGCCGAGGATCTCGTCCCGTTTGGCCTGCGCCTCGGTTCGGTACTCCTCGACGGTTTCCTCATGGAGTTCGTTGATCTCCTCGATCGCGGCGGCCTTGGCCTCCTGATCGACGCTGGTGATGAGGTACGACGCGAAGTAGAGCACCCGCTCCAGGTTCCGCGGCGAGATGTCGAGCAAGAGACCGAGCCGGCTCGGCGTGCCCTTCACGTACCAGATGTGGGCCACCGGCGCGGCCAATTCGATGTGGCCCATGCGCTCGCGCCGGACCTTGGAGCGCGTCACTTCCACGCCGCACTTGTCGCAGACCGTGCCGGCGTGGCGAATGCGCTTGTACTTGCCGCAGTAGCACTCCCAATCGCGGGTCGGACCGAAGATCCGCTCGCAGAAGAGACCGCCGTGCTCCGGCTTCAATGTTCGGTAGTTGATGGTTTCCGGCTTGGTGACTTCGCCGTACGACCAGCTGCGGATCGCCTCGGGGGAGGCGAGCCGGATGCGGATTGCGTCGAAGTTGTTGACGTCGAGAACGCGTCCCTTGTCCTGGCGATCGCCGCGGGAGAACCCTCCCGAGGATCGCGAATCGAACTGGCCGGAACTCTCGAAGGTCGCCGTGCGTCCCGCGGAATGATCGGGAGCGACGTCGGGGATGTTGGTGCTGGACATGGTTCCTCCACTCGAGACGAGGGTTGGGTGACAGAATTTCGCCGGGCAGACAACGGTTTCGAGCGGGCGGCCATCCCTCGGCTGACGCCTCGGGACAGGCTCCGTTGGTCCGCCCTACGACGCGCCGGCCTGGTTGGTTACTCGGACCCTCGCTCGAAGCCGCTCAGGTTGATCCGATCGAGATTGGAGAGCAGGTCCCGTGAACTGTCTTCCGTGAACTCGACCGTCTGTTCATCTTCATTGATTACGTCGATCGAGAGTCCCAGGCTGCGGAGTTCCTTGACGAGCACCTTGAAGGATTCCGGAACGCCAGCTTCGCCAATCTCCTCGCCCTTCACGATCGCCTCGTAGGTCTTCACGCGGCCCACGATGTCGTCCGACTTGACGGTCAGCATTTCCTGCAGGATGTGCGCCGCACCGTAGGCTTCCAGCGCCCAGACCTCCATCTCACCGAATCGCTGGCCGCCGAACTGCGCCTTGCCGCCCAGCGGTTGCTGTGTGACGAGCGAGTACGGGCCGGTCGACCGGGCGTGAATCTTGTCTTCCACGAGGTGAGCCAGCTTCAGCATGTAGACCATGCCGACGGTGACGGGCCGGTCGAACTTCTCGCCGGTTCGCCCGTCGTAGAGATCGACCTTGCCGTCTTCGGGCAAGCCGGCCTCCCGGAGCGCATCACGAATCTCGTCTTCGTTGGCACCGTCGAAGACCGGCGTCGCCACCTTGAAGCCCAGCTTGTCCGCTGCCCAGCCGAGGTGCGTTTCCAGCACCTGGCCGAGGTTCATGCGCGATGGCACGCCGATCGGGTTCAGGATGATGTCGACCGCCCGGCCATCGGGCAGGTACGGCATGTCTTCCATTGGAAGAATCCGGCTGATCACGCCCTTGTTGCCGTGGCGCCCGGCCATCTTGTCGCCTTCGGAGATCTTGCGCTTCTGCGCGATCATCACCCGGACGCTCTGGTTGACGCCGGCCGGCAGCTCGTGGTCCGAACTGTCGTCCCGCTGGAACTGCTTGACGTCGATGATCTTGCCGTGCACGCCGTGCGGCACGCGCAGGGAGGTGTCCTTCACCTCGCGGGCCTTCTCGCCGAAGATTGCCCGCAACAGACGCTCTTCCGCGCTCAGTTCGGTCTCGCCGCGCGGCGTGACCTTGCCGACGAGGATGTCGTTCGGCCGGACCTCGGCGCCGATCCGGATGATGCCGGTCTCGTCGAGGTTGGCGAGGCTCTCCTCACCCACGTTCGGGATGTCGCGGGTGATCTCTTCGGGACCCAGCTTGGTATCCCGCGCTTCGCACTCGTACTTCTCGATGTGGATCGAGGTGTAGACATCGTCCCGCACCAGCCGCTCGCTGAGCAGGATGGCGTCCTCGAAATTTCCGCCCTCCCACGGCATGAAGGCCACGAGCAGGTTCTGGCCGAGCGCCAGCTCGCCGTTCTCAGTGGACGAGGAATCGGCGATCACCTCGTTCATCCCGACCCGGTCGCCAACGTGAACGATCGGGCGCTGGTTGATGCAGGTGTCCTGGTTCGAGCGGACGAATTTTCGCAAGTGATACTCGTGGCGGTTGCCACTGTCTTCAACGATCGTGATCTGCTTGCCCGATGCCGAAACAACCGTTCCGGCGTGCCGGGACACCACCACCTGGCCCGAGTCGCGGGCGGCGAGGTATTCCACGCCAGTGCCGACGATCGGAGATTGCGGCCGCACCAGGGGCACGGCCTGGCGCTGCATGTTGGCGCCCATCAGGGCGCGGTTGGCGTCGTCGTGCTCCAGGAACGGGATCAGGGCCGTCGCCACCGAGACAACCTGTTTCGGCGAGACGTCCATGTACGTCACCTGCTCGGCGGGCACCACCGGGAAGCGGTGGCCGTCCGAACCGAGCCGCACCGTCACTTCGTCATCGACGATCCGGCCCGCCTCGTCAAGCGGCGTGTTCGCCTGGGCGATCATGACATTGACTTCACGGTCGGCCGGCAGGTACACGATCTGTTCCGAGGCGATCGACTTGATCCGCACCTCGCTGACCTTGGCCTTGGCGATCGCCTTGGCGATCGCCTCGGTCATCGTGTCGCCGGCGCTGGCGATCGTCTTGCCGGACTCAGGATGCGTCACATCCTCACGGAGGATCTGCCCCGCCAATGGGATCGCCGGATCAGCCACATCGAGCCGGGAGATCACGCGCCGGTACGGCGTTTCGATGAAGCCGTGCTTGTTGATCTTGCCGTACGTCGCGAGATAGCCGATGAGCCCGATGTTCGGCCCTTCCGGCGTTTCGATCGGGCAGATGCGGCCGTAGTGCGAGGGATGAACGTCGCGCACGTCGAGACCGGCCCGGTCTCGGCTCAAGCCGCCCGGCCCGAGGGCCGAAAGGCGACGCTTGTGCGTCAACTCGGCCAGCGGGTTGGTCTGGTCCATGAACTGCGACAACTGGGAACCGCCGAAGAACTCACGCACCGCGGCCATCACGGGCCGGGTCGTGCTGATCAGGCCCTGCGGCGTCACCGTCTCCGGATCCTGGATCGTCATCCGCTCACGGATACCGCGCTCGAGGCGCTGGAAGCCGGTTCGCACGTGCATCTGGATCAGCTCGCCCACGGCGCGGATACGCCGGTTGCCGAGGTGGTCGATGTCGTCCGTCTTGCCGAGCCCGTTGTTGAGACGGATCAGCTCACGAATGATCGCCACCAAGTCTTCATTGCTGAGCACCCGCCGCGCCTTCTCCTCGTCGAGGTCGGCGGTTTCGACGTGCCCGCCGTGCAGGCGCTCGTCGAGCTTGTAGCGGCCGACCTTCGCCAGGTCGTAGCGACGCTCGTTAAAGAAGAGGTTGTCGAGCATCGTGTTCGCGTTGTCCTTGGTCGGGGGATCGCCCGGCCGCAGGCGGCGATAGAGTTCGATCAGCGCTTCCTCGCGGGTCTTGGTCGGTTCCTTCTCCAGGGTCGTCGCGATGTAGCGATGGTCCTGGTTGGTATCGACATCCTTGAAGGCATCGAGCAGGGCATCGTCGCTGTCGATCCCGATCGCGCGCAACAGGATCGTCACCGGCATTTTGCGCTTGCGGTCGACCTTGACCGAAATCACGTCGCGGTTGGAGGTCTCGAACTCAAGCCAGGCGCCGCGGTTGGGGATCAGCTTGGCGGTCGAGAGCCACTTGCCGGTGGCCGGGTCGCGCTGGCGGTCGAAATAGACGCCCGGCGAGCGGACGAGCTGGGAGACGACCACGCGCTCGGCGCCGTTGATGACGAACGTCCCGTCCGAAGTCATCATCGGGAAATCGCCGAGGAAGATTCCGTCGGGTCCGGTTTCCTTGATCTCGCCCGTTTCCTTCATGACCAGTTTGGCGGACACCCGCAGCGGCGCGGCGTAGGTGATGTCCCGCTCGCGGCAGAAGACTTCGGCGATCCGGGGATCGGCCTTGGCCCGCTCCTGTTCCTCGCCCTTCGGCATCCGGGCCCACGGCTCGTCGAACCGGGGTTCGGAAATGGAGAGTTCCATCTTTTTGTGATGGTCGGTGATCGGTGAAATCTCGTCGAGCAGTTCCCTCAGCCCCTCTTCGACGAACCACTTGAAGGATTCGATCTGGACCTGCACGAGATTCGGCATTTCGAGGACGGTGGGAATGCGGGCGTACGTCTTCCGGCCAACTCCCCGGTTGGAGAGTACTTGTCGGTCCTCGACGGCGTGGGTCGCTGTGCTCGTCCCTGCTTCACGGTCTACAGCCATTCAACGCTCCTCATGTTGGGCCCGTGTCCCGTGGGAGACACCGCAGCCCGGAAAAAACCATGCACAACACGGCATTGCTTCGATCACGTCGTCAGTCCGGGGCTCCGGTCCGCTGCAATGTGTCTTTCAATCGGGATAACAAAACGGGGAAGGGGTTCGACAGGATTTTAAATACGCGGCAACGATTGACGGAAACGACCCCTACCCCTCGCGGTGTCCGTGCCGGGCACCGGGCACTCGTCGCGAGCGCCGCCATCGGGTACTGTGGGAGGTAGAGTCCGCTTGACTGAACTGTGAGACGGACGCCAAAAGCGGGAGGGCATAGAACACCCCTCCCGGCTTGCCAGGTTCTCGCCAATTGGTTAGAATCAACTGCACGCGCCGTCCAGTTCCAATGTTGCTGAGCGATCAACTCCGGCTTTGGCGCCGGATCCCGCACGAACGAATAGTGTACGGCACCGCCGTGCCCGCGTCAAGCATTTTTAACGTGTCAATATTGTCCAATTTCAAAAAGGCGGAAGCGAGGTACTCGCCGCATCCCGATCCGAACCGGAACCGTCGATCACTCCTCGCTCAGGAGCGAATCGTCGATCGGCAACGGCAGGTGACCATTTTGCTCGGGAC